>CBFCYU010000217.1:0-2998 GCA_965602415.1 uncultured bacterium
CGGGCGCGGGAACGCGTTTGCGGACATCCGGAGCGAGTACGGGAAGATCGACTATGAGGATCTGATGGCGGTGGTTGATGAGGCAGTCGAGCGCTTCCCGTTCATTGACGAAAGCCGATTGGGCGTGATGGGTGGCTCGTACGGCGGGTTCATGACCAACTGGATGATCGGACACACCGATCGCTTCCGCGCTGCTGTGTCGCAACGCTCGATCGCCAACTGGATTCACAAGTTCTGTACGACCGACATCGGCTACTACTTCAACGCCGATCAGCTCGGGACCGATCCGTGGGCCGAGGGTGGGAGCGACAAACTGTGGTGGCACTCGCCGCTCCGCTACGCCGACCGGGCGAAGACGCCGACCCTGTTTATCCATTCCGAGCAGGACTACCGCTGCTGGTTGCCTGAGGGGATCCAGATGTTCACCGCGCTCAGGTATCACGGAGTCGAGACCCGGCTGGTGATGTTTCGCGAGGAGACACACGAGCTGTCCCGTAGCGGCAAGCCAAAGCACCGCGTCCGGCGGTTGGAGGAGATCGCCGCCTGGTTCGATCGTTACCTGAAGGGCGACTCGACGGAGTAGCCTCCGACACGACGTTGACTGCCCGTCAGGCGGATCTACCCCGAGCCTATTCGGCGGTCTCCTCTTCGGGCGTGTCTCCAGACTCTTCGATGGCATCGCCTTCGCCGAGCTGTGGCTCGAGTTCGTCGATCTTCGCCTGGATGGCAGGGTCGACGCCGGCGGTCTCCAGCGCAAGGCGATACTCGGCCAACGCTCTGTCGAGATACTCCGCGATCAGGGCATCGATGGCCTCGATCTCAGCGGCGAGCTCCGGCGTATCGGCGCCGTCCTCTTCGAGGGTGCCCTTCTCCAGTCGTGCGTCGTACAGCTTCGTTTCGTACAACGTCGCGATGATGTACGGGAGGTACGGCTCGTCGACGGAGCCCTCGTCGCGGACGCGCTCGAACCCCGCGATCCCGAGATCGATGTCCTCCTGCTGTGCCCACATGGCGTCGACGAGTGGGAGAAGAATGTCGAACTCAGCGGCATCGTAGATCCCATCGAACCAAGTCTGCATTCTCTCGGCGAGGATCTCCTCTTCGAGGTCAGTTCGCACCTGGTCGATCACGTCGCCTAGCTCCGGCTTGAACGCATCCTCCCGGTCGGTGAGTAGGATGATGTGAAATCCGTATTGAGTCTCGACGATCTCGCTGATCGCGCCGATATCGAGCGCGAAGGCCGCCTCCTCGAACGGCGCGACCATCATGCCGCGGCTGAACCAACCGAGGTCGCCGCCATTGGGACCGGTCGGACCCGTGGAATGCTCCCGGGCAAGCTCCGCGAAATCCGCTCCGGCGGCAAGCTCGGCAAGGACCCGCTCGGCTTCCTCTCTGATGTCTGAGCGAACCTGGTCTTTGACCTCTTCCAGTTCGGGGGAATCGTCTCCGGTCCCGTAGTCGGCTAGGTTTTCGGTGAAGAACGCGAGGAGATCGGCATCGGATGTCCCGAACAAGATGTGTGACGCCTTCACCTGCTCTTCGGTTTCGTAGTCGGTGCCGTGCTCGGCGAAGTACGTGGCGAGTTCGTCATCCGACATCTCGACCGGGCCGGCGACCGCCCGCTGAACCGCCTCGAGCGTGAGTTGCCACTCGACCGTATCCAGACCGGTCTCTTCGAAGGCCTCGAACGACGATCCTCGTTCGTCGAGGTATGCGATGAAGTCCTCCTCGGTCCAGCCCTGGCCGGCAAGGAACAAGGCATATTGCCCTTCGAACTCCGCTTGCACGTCCTCCTCGCTCGGCTGGATTCCTCGTCGATCTGCCTCTTCCTCGACGAGGACAGCGGCCATCACGCGGTTGAGAGCTTCGGCTTCCAGGGACAGCTGGAACAGCCGGCCCTCGGCTCCGGCCATGAGTGCCTCGATGCTCATCCCGAACTGCGCGTACATCTGCATGTACTGGTTGAGGAGGGCCGTCTTGGCGGCCTCGAAGTCGCTGCGGATGGCCGGGCGTCCGTTCACGTAGGCGACAATCTCATCCTCGGGGATCTCGACTACCGCCTCCGCCGGTGCCTGTTCGGGCGCCTCGGTCGTCTCGACGGGGGAGTCTGCCGGAGCCTGAGAGGGACGATCACCGCAACCGACGAGCAACAGACCGAGAACAAGCAGTATTGCCACCATCACGAGAGCGCGAATCCGCATGACCGCCTCCTTGAGTTCACCCAGTTTACGAGCTTAGGTGCTGTGCGGCCACTTGGATTGACGATTGAGGTCATCCACCGCGTGCTTCCACCATGGCCCGAGGACCGACAGGACAGCCGCCTGTCCCGGAGCCTGGCGAGAACCACCCGACCTTCAAGGCTCTCGTCCGGCGCGTGGTTCGCCTCGTCCGGATTGGCGTAGGGTACTCTGACAGTAACCTCAGAGGCGGACGCAGGAGATCTGTCGATGTAGGGCCAAGACGGAGGTGGCAACACGCTGCTACGGGAGGATCGTCGCTCTCAGTCTGCGGACCGCCGGCTCCGTGATCTCCTCGGGGCGCAGTCTCACCACGGGTTCTACGTTGTGAAGGCAGAAGTCGCGTCTCACAAGCTCTTCGTTGTTGCCGGTGACGTGCAGCAGCACGGCGTCCTTCTTGGCGATCTGGCCTGTCTGGACGATTTGGATCATCGCCGCGGTGGCGACGGCGGTTGTGATGGCCGGCGCAGGTCCGACACAGCCTATCTACTACGAGGTCCGCGTCGATCGGCCGTTCCTGTTCTTCATCCGCGAGAAGGAGACCGGCTCGATTCTGTTTATGGGGCGGGTCCTCGACCCACGGTCCTGAGAAGGCTCGGAAGGACTTGCTGGCAGGATGGACAAGATCCTGCAGCAAATCGTGGGAGCGATTGCCGCGGCGCTAGAAGGGCACTGCACCTGGCGGCCTCTCGGGAGCGCTTCGTGATGCCTCGACGATCGCTTGCCGGGGAAGCACAAGGCGAGGTTCAGCTGAGGCCTTA
>CBFCYU010000218.1:0-2985 GCA_965602415.1 uncultured bacterium
GGAGAACGCCGGGGCGTTCTCCGGTTGGCCACGCTGTCGAGGGTCGGTCGTTTCGCGCCGGATGTTGTGCAGGGTTCGTCAGCGGCGATCAACGATCGCCGCCGACAGGGCGGAGAACGCCGGGGCGTTCTCCGGCTGATCGCGGCAGTGGAAATCGGCCGTTACTCGTTAGCAGGGCACGGCGGCTTAGTGGGAGCCCTGTTCCTGCATTGGAGCCCGCTTCTCTGGATCGCGTTGCATCGATAGGCCGATCCGCTTCCGTACGACATCGATGTCGATGACGGTGACCGTCACCCTCTGGCCGACCTTGGCAACGCTCGACGGGTGTTCGACGTAGCGGTTGGCGAGCTGACTGACGTGCACGAGTCCATCCTGGTGAACCCCGACGTCGACGAATGCGCCGAAGTCGACGACGTTGGTCACAATCCCCGGGAGTCTCATCCCGACGGCGAGGTCCTCGATCTTCTGTACGTCCTCGGAGAAAGAGAACGCCTCGAATTCCTCGCGCGGGTCGCGCCCCGGCTTGGCGAGCTCGGCGAGGATGTCGGTCAGCGTCGGGAGCCCGACGTCCTCGGTGATGTAGCGTCGTAGGTCGATTCGGCCGCGGAGTTCCCCGTCGGCCATCAGGTCGGGGACCGTGCATCCGAGGTCGGTTGCCATCCGGCGGACGATTTCGTAGCTCTCCGGGTGGACGGCGCTTGCATCGAGCGGATCGTCCCCACCCCGGATTCTGAGGAACCCGGCTGCCTGCTCGTAGGCCTTCGGCCCGAGCCGCGGGACCTCCTTCAGCTCTCGCCGACTTCGGAACGGGCCGTGTTCGTTCCGGTGGGCGACGACGTTCTCGGCCAGCTTCGCACTGAGTCCGGAGACGTGCGACAGGAGCGGGACGCTCGCGGTGTTCGCCTCGACTCCGACCGCGTTGACGCAGTGCTCGACCACGTCGTCGAGCGCACCGCGGAGCATCGTCGGGTCGACATCGTGCTGATACTGCCCGACGCCGATCGACTTCGGGTCGATCTTCACGAGTTCGGCGAGCGGGTCCATCAGCCGACGCCCGATCGAGACGGCACCGCGGACGGTGACGTCCTGATCGGGGAGCTCGCGCCGCGCGATCTCGGACGCCGAGTAGACCGACGCGCCGCTCTCGTTGACGAGGACGACCGAGATCGTCCGGGCGGCGTCCAACGCGCGGACGAGCGTCTCGGTCTCGCGGCCGGCGGTTCCGTTGCCGATCGCGATCGCCTCGATCGCGTAGGTCCGGACGAGGTCGGTGATCGTCTGCCCGGCGAGCGCCCGCTCGTGCTCCGACCCGGCGATCTGGACGACGGTGTGCGTCAGGAGTTGCCCCTGGGCGTCGAGGCAGACGACCTTGCAGCCCGTTCGGTATCCCGGATCGATCGCTAGGACGCGCTTCTGCCCGAGCGGCGGCGCCATCAGCAGTTCCTGAAGATTGGCGGCGAAGACGCGGGCCGCTTCCTCGTCCGCCCGCTCTTTTAGCCGAGCGCGGACCTCGTGCTCGATCGACGGGGCCATCAACCGCTTGTAGCCGTCCTCGACGGCCTCGGAGACCTGATCGGCGGCCGCGCTCCGGCCGCGGACGAAGCGGCGCGCAAGCGCGGAAATCGCGGACTCGTCCTCCGGACGGGCCGACAGACGGAGCACCCCCTCGCGCTCGGCGCGGAGGATCGCGTGGATCCGGTGGCCGGGCGCCTTGGCCAGGGGCTCCTCCCACTCGAAGTAGTCGCGATAGGTCGCCCCGTCTTCCTCCATTCCCTTGACCACGCGAGTCCGGAGGACCGCCTGCTTCTCGAACAGCCCGCGGATCTCCCCGCGCGCCTCGGCAGACTCGTTGATCGTCTCGGCGAGGATATCACGCGCTCCGGCGAGGGCTGCGTCGATGTCGTCGACGCCCTGCTCCGGATCGACGAAGCCGAGCGCTACGGCACTCGGATCGGTCGATGAATCCTGTGCCAGAAGCGCCTCCGCGAGCGGTTCGAGGCCCCGCTCGCGGGCGATCATCGCCCGCGTCCTTCGCTTCGGCCGGTACGGGAGATAGAGATCCTCGAGTTCCGCCATCGTCTCGGCGGCGTCGATCGCCGTCTTCAGATCGTCGGTGAGGAGTTCGCGCTCCGTGAGCGAAGCGAGGATCGCCGCCCGCCGATCGCCGAGCTGCCGGAGCTGTTCGAGACGGTCGCGGATCGCCGCGATCGCGACCTCGTCGAGCGAGCCGGTCCGCTCTTTCCGGTAGCGGGAGATGAACGGGACCGTTGCGCCGTCGTCGAGGAGGGCCGCCGCCGCTTCCACCTGGCGAGGCGAGAGAAGGAGTTCCGTGGCAACCCGTCCGTAGTACTCGTTCAGCATCTGTGGATCCTCCCGAGCGAAGTCGACAGACCGTACGAGGCCGGGTGGTCGGCGTCAAGCGATTCTCACTCGTTTCATAGCGCAGGGTCGACGGTGTAGTATCCATCCTGTCATGTTCTTGCAGCGACGAACGGTAGAACGTGCGCTGATCATAGCTGCTCTTGAACTCGCGACCCTTCTTGGGTGCGGCTGGACTGCTCCCATCTCACCTGGAGGAACCCCTGATCTGCTGATCACCGAGGTCTCGGCTCACGATCCCGAGTTCGTCGAGCTGTACAACCCAACAGACCAGGCGGTGAGTCTGCAAGGATTCTGGTTCTGCTACTACCCTTCCGACAGAGATTCATGGAAGGATCCGTGGCGGGCAGCAGAGTTCTCTGAAGAGGCGACGATTCAGCCCCGTGGGTACTTCCTCCTCGCGTTCGGAGAAGAGGCACAGGGGAGTGGCCTGTTGGCTGACTGGAGTGTCTACTCCGGCAAGATGATCAAAGCCAGTGCAGGCACCGTTGCCGTCTTGGATGGCGTGCCAGGACACGGGGACGTTGTCGATGCCGTTGGCTGGGGAGCTTGTCACCTGTCGTTGGGGTCTCCGGCTTCGGCGGCTCCCGAGGGTTGGGCAATGGC
>CBFCYU010000219.1:0-2943 GCA_965602415.1 uncultured bacterium
CCTGGACGGATTGGTCGTCCTCACCGACAACGCGGAGCCGAGGATCAGCCTGCTCTTCGTCAAGCGTTCCGATGGGGCCGTGGTCTGCAGCACACCCGTGTTCGAGGAAGGCAAGAGCGGTACGGACATCAGTGCGGCCTGCTTCGAACATGCCGACGAAACAGGACGGGGGCGCGGCGTCTACTCGGTGCTCGTCGAGAACAACTGGGGACACCACACCTTCCCTCACTCGCGCCCCGAACCCGGCCTCACCCGCGTCGACGTGGTCCGGCACGAAGACGGGACGTACAGCTGCAAGGAGATCTGGGCGAGCCCAGAGAGGGGAATCTGCGTCTTCAAGCTGTCGTTTGGAAGCGGTCTGGTGTACACGTACTGGCGAAGTGACGATTGCCCGATCACAACGTGGTACCTCACAACCGTCGACTTCGCATCCGGCGAGACCGTCTACAAGAAGCGTGTCGGGACGGGATTGGGGTACAACAACTGGGCCGGTGCGCTCTTCCTCCACCCGGACGGAGGGATCGCCTATTCGACGACCATTTTCGGCCTGGTCATGATCCGAGACACGGCCCCCTGACGCCGCGGCTCGGGGCCACAGCGAACCGCAAGAACGCAATGAAGGACGAGAAGACAGGAGACACTCGCATGACACGTACGACACGCCCTTCAAACGCCGAGCATCCCGTCGTCCTCGGCTCCTTCCGCAGCTGGATCAGGCTGCTTTGCCGCAGCGAGGGCATCGACCGAGTGTACGTCCCCCGCGTCCTGTTCGCGTCCCTCACCACCCTGTTGACGAGTCCGCTCCGGCTCTGGGAACGCGTCCGATACGGTCGAAGGATCCGGGGTACGTCGATTCACCCCTCTCCGATCTTCATCATCGGTCACTGGCGAAGCGGCACGACACACCTACACAACCTGCTGTGTCAGGACGAGAATCTCGGCTCTCTGACCACATTCCAGGCCATGGCGCCGGGCTTCTGCCTCGTCGGAGGCGGGGCGATCAAGCGGTTCATCGCGAGGCAAGCGAGAGCGCGCTATCCTACCCGGCTGATCGACAACATCCCGCTCGCCTTCGACGCCCCGCAGGAGGACGAGTTTGCGCTGGCCAACCTGTCGATGCACTCCTTCGTCCACACGTTCTCGCTCCCACGACAGGCGCAGGAGATCTTCGAGCAGTCCGTCCTGTTCCACGGCCTTTCACAACGGGCCCGCTCCCGATGGATTGACACCTACCTGACGCTGCTGCGCAAGGCCACGCTGGGGTGCGGAGGGAAGCGATTGGTCGTCAAGAACTGCGCTCACACCGCGCGGCTCAGGACGCTACTCGAACTCTTCCCCGACGCCAGGTTTATCCACATCCATCGCAATCCCTACGAGGTCTTCCTCTCGACGCTGCACATGCACCGCACTGTGCTCCCAAGGTCGCAACTCCAGGAGGTCGAACCCGACCGGATCGAGGCACACGTCCTGTGGCTCTACGACCAGCTCATGCGCCGGTTCCTCGCCGACCGGTCCCTGATTCCAGCGGGCAACCTCGCCGAGCTCCGATTCGAGGACCTGGAAGCCTCACCCCTCGACCAACTGCGGCAGGTGTACGAAGAGTTGGGGCTGCCCGGCTTCGCCGCAGCGGAGTCATGCTTCCGCTCGTATGCCCATTCCGTTGCCGGCTACCGAAAGAACGTCTACGAGCTGGACGGGGACGTCATCGCAAAGGTGAACCAGCACTGGCCGTACGCGTTTGAGGAGTGGGGGTACGATCGCCTCGATCCGCACGCCGTCTCCAAGTAGCGCTCTCAGCCCGCCGCTCAGTCGGTCAGATCCCGCAACTGCGCCAGCAACCTCTCGGCCGCGATCTTCGCCTGCCGGTTCCAAAACGGCCAGTCCCCGATCTCTCCATCGAGGACAATCGCCGTTTCACGCTCGATCAGTTCAGCGTCGCGAACACCCGCCAATGCGCCGAGGAAGTTGTACGTGAAGCCCCAGTACTCGGCGAGGATGATGCGGTTGTGCAGGTAGGAGGGATTCCTGGCAATCGAGCCCTCGACGAGCGCCAGTCCGGCCTCGTCGTCGCCCCCCATCGGTCCCGGCAACATGATGAGAAGCGAGCCCAGAGCGCTGGCCGAGCTCGCACCCCAGAAGCCCGGCTCCAGCTCGACGCACCGGGAGAACAACGCGAGCACCGAACCCTGCTGAAGCAGTCCCTGGATCGGATTCATCCCACACAGCATTCCCCAGTTGTTTGCCGCCCAGTGCATCGCAGCAGTATCGGTGACGTACGCCAGGGCTTCCTCGAATCCGCTTGACTCGTAGGTCGCGAATTCCTCGTTCAGCCGAAGACTCTGAAACCCGTAGTCCTTGCCGTTGGTGAACAACTCCTTGTCCTCGGGCGTGTTCCCTTCGGTGAACATGGCGGCCTCGTAGCACAGCTGCGACAGACGATTGAGCACGTACGCCTGAGACCAAGCCGACAGCTTGTCCAGATCCGGCAGAACCGCCTCGTAGAGCGCGATGGCTTCGCTCATGCTCTCTTGGACGTGCCGTGTCATGTAGGCGAGGTCCGCCTGGGCGATGAGATCGGTCGGTGAATCCGCCTCCAGGGCGCTGATGGATCCCGCGGACAAGACGAGGAGGATGGCTAAGCACAGCACGGGTAGGCGAAACGCACGCATCATGGAACCGCCCCCTCTGGTTGTATGGGCAACTATTCTCATCGGCTGAATGGCTTCTGCCAATGGGAAAAGGGGTGAAAAACGGCCGCCGGCGCAGCGACATCGCGGGGCACAACCCGCAGCTTGGGTCAGAGATGGGGGACGTGTCCCCGGAACGGGAAGATCCTCGTTCCCGGTTTCGCTAGCCCTGAGAGCGGACGGCTGCAACCAAAGCCAACGCGAGCTCTGTGGAGCGCTCCAGAGGGCGGAAGATCTCATCCGTTTCAATCTCGCC
>CBFCYU010000220.1:0-2857 GCA_965602415.1 uncultured bacterium
CGGCCGGGCCGCCCGTTCGCGATGCAGTGGAGTACGTCGCTTCCCGGTTGGCCGTGGACGCGGAGCAGGCTGAGCGGGCCGGGTTTCTCGACACTGCGGAGACGAGCATCGTTCGCAACGCGCAGAAGCTGGTTGGGGCGTACGGCGGCGAACGTCCGGTTCCCTGCCACCGCGACTACGGGCCGGACAACTGGCTGATCGACGACATCGATCGCTTGATCGGGGTGATCGACTTCGAGATGAGCGCGTGGGACGTCCGCGTGGCCGATTTCAGCCGCTATCCGCGGTGGGAGTGGATGCTTCGCCCCGACCTGGTCGATGCCTTCTTCGATGGGTACGGACGAACGTTGACGTCAGTGGAGCAGGAACAGCTCCTCGTCGCCCACGTGCAGTATGCGTTGAGCGCCATCCTGTGGGGCCACGAGCACGAGTACCACGGGTTCGTCCGCGAAGGGCACGACGCGTTGGCTGCCATCGGTAGACAGCTGTGAGAATTCGGCGGACACAAACCGGACTTCGGGGGTGTCGATGGGCATCTCTGGAAGCGTGCTGCCTGTCAAGGGGGATGTTTCCGATGACATTCATCGTACTGTCCTGCACCAACGCCCACGTGTAGTTCTTGTAGGAATCGAACACGACACACTGCATGGTTCGGCACTGATCCTCTCCGGTGAGAAGAACCCAGCACCCCCTCAGACCCCGAGACGATCCCGCAACGGAGGCAAGCCATGCTCTTCCCGGGATGATGACCTCAGTGTTCTCACGGAGAAGTGCAGGTGTTGAGCGCTGCCGTATCGCGTGCTGGCACCGCAGCGGCCAATCCACTGTCCCCCGCGACCGGTTCGCGCCACAGACGCAGCTGCCATGCCATGATCTCCGAAGTCGCCACAAGGCCACATGTATCGCGATCCTTCTAGCCGCCTTGGTCCTTGCTGCGGCGGGAGTCTCGCTCGCATGCGATACGGCCCTCATGGTGATCGACGTGCAGAACCTGTGGCTCGAGGACCGCGATTGGCGGACGATCGGCGACATCCACATCGTCGATGCTGTTGCCGAAGTCCTTCGTCGCGGGAGAGAGGTCTCCCTCCCAATCCTCCACATCCAGGACACCAGCGCGAGCGCAACTTGCGCCGGAACGAACCGGCTCGCGTTTCCCGACTTGATCGCGCCTCTTCCTGAGGAGCTTGTGTTCGAGAAGCAGGAGAGAAACGCGTTCACCAACGAATCCCTCCGGCCGGCCCTCGAAGCACTGGGGATCAGCCGCCTGATCGTCTGCGGAATGGCAAGTGACGGCTGCGTAGCCGCGACAGTCAGCGCAGCACGTGAGTTGGATTTCGAGGTCATCATCGTAGCGGACGCCCACAGCAGCGGCGTTGGTGGGAGGAAGGCACGCTTCATGAATACCATCTGGGCCGGTTGGGGAATACCGCTCCCGATGACCGCTGATATCGATTTCGCGAGCTACTGCCCCGCATCCGACGAGACCCCGGCGAGCTGATCCTGCGTTGTGCGAGTGCGGGCGAGCCTCGCTTTTGAGACGCCGCCGATGCGCGCATGCACGCGGATCTCCGCAAGATGACACGGGCTGTCCTTCAGGAAGCTTCTCCAGTCGCTGATGTCGGCCAGCAGCTCCGAGGGAGTGGGGAAGTCGGACCCATCTCCTGGTGGCTCTTCTGTGCTGCGACTCCGAACTCCCCGTGGTGGCAGCTTCGGCGACGGCGATGCTTCGAGCCCTACTGGACGTCTCTCTCCGGCGGTTTGGTGTGGCGGGAGCGGGCGAGAGAAGATACGAGTATCCTTTCCGTGGTCATGGAGAATCTGCGGGAGATCCGCACGGGTGGAGAGGAGTCCAAATGGGTCGAGGTCCTTGTCCTGGATTCGCACTCGTTCTGGTTCTGCTGGTGATGCTGCTTCCGTTCGGTCTGTCCGGTTTCGGCGCGACGGTCGACGGATATGCGGTCCTGATGGAAGTCGATACCCATCCTGAGGGCTACGGGGACATCCCGATCGATTTCATCCACATCGCGTGGCTGACGGAGCTACTCATGGATTCCGGTTGGTCGCAGGATCATATTCTCGTCAGGAAGGACGCCGAGGTCACTCAGGACGCGGTGATCGAAGCGATCGACTGGCTCGCCGAGCGTGCGGACTCAGACGATCTGATCGTGTTCCTCGTCGCGGCGCACGGGAGGTTCATCACCAACGAACTGCGCTGGAACGAGACCTTCCCGGATCTCTGGGCCGGCGTGGCAACCTCACGGAAGCTGCTGATCGTCGACGCATGTCATGCAGGGGAATTCACCTCAACCGCTGTCTATGGCAATGTTGTGCCGCCCTTCGAGAGGGTGGCCGGAGTTGGAGAGCCGGGGATCGCTCTCTCCTGTGTCGCCTACGACGAATACGCCTGGGTCGGTGTGCCCGAGGAGAGAGACCCAATCGTCGGGTCGCCGTTCCTCTACTACCTGGTCTCCTCGTTCCATGAGGAAGCGGCCGACCGAAACATCGACGGGGTCGTCTCGGTCGAAGAGGCACTCGCCGCGGCGATTCCTCGGACGCGGGCCTACTACCGGGACGCGATCTTCGGCGCGCACCCGGAGGTCGCGGCGAGCTTCGAGCAGCTTCACTCGTCGTTCGACCCGAACGACTTTCCACATCCCGACTTGATCGACGGATACCCCGGCGAGCTGATCCTGGACCTGGCGTGGTATCGGCCGCCTGCATCCGACTGAACCCCCGCTGTCCGCTCGATCTCTCGATGACGCCGCGGGCTTCCAACCCGGTGGCTGAAGCCTCTCTTCTTTTCCGTGCGCGGGCGACACGGGCGGTGAATGACTCGATCTGATGAATGGAAGCCGCG
>CBFCYU010000221.1:0-2825 GCA_965602415.1 uncultured bacterium
TGGCCGATCACGTTCAGTTCGCGGACGCCGAGGTCGACCAGTTGCCTCGCTTCGCGGAGGATGTCGTCAACCGATCGGCTGCGGAACGATCCGCGGATCAGCGGGATGGTGCAGTACGCGCACCGATTGTCGCACCCGTCCGAAACGCGCAGGTAGGCTGTATGAGAAGGCGTGAGCAACAGACGTGCGCCGTCCTCAGGTCCGGCCTCCAGCTCGCACGCGACGACGATCGCCTCGTGCTCGTCGAGACCGAAGACCTCGTCGATCTCGGGGATCTTGCCGCGAAGCTCTTCGACGCCTCGCTCGACAAGGCAGCCCATGACAAGGAGTCGACGGCAAGTTCCCTGCCGCTTGAGCGCCGCGTAGTCGTGGATCGTCTCCAGGGACTCGGCCGTCGCCGGGCCGATGAACCCGCAGGTGTTGACGATGATCACGTCGGCCTCCTCTGCCGCGGCGCCGACCAACCCACCCGCGGTCGCCAGCCGCGCGAGGAGACGCTCGGAGTCGACGAGGTTCTTGGCGCAGCCGAGGCTGGCAAGATGAATTCGCGGTGCTTCTGGGTCCCGTTTGTCCATGTCCGTCCGTTTCGTGAGATGGGTGTCGATCATCATACGGCCCGAACTCGACCCGCGCGAGACGGACGTGAAACGGGCAGCGCGCATCCTGCATGGGAGGAGGGAATCGATGTTCGATGTGTTGGAGCGAATCCTCGAGACGCTGCGGGAGGAGCCCGCGTTCCTCTGCGCCCTAGCGACGGTGACCGGGGATGGGCACCCGTCCGTTCGGACCATGAGGGCAACGATTGACGACGATCTGACAATCCGTTGTCCGACGTTCCTTCAAACGGACAAGGTCGCACAGATCCGGGCCCGTCCGGAGGTCTGTCTGACGTGCGGGAGCACGGACTCGGATCGACCCGGCTCGTACTTCCGGATCGAGGGACGGGCGGAGATCAGCACAGATCCGACCGACCGACGATTGGCGTGGAACGACCGACTCGAGAAGTGGTTCAGCGGATCCGACGACCCCAACTACGCTGTAGTCAAGATCGTTCCCCATCGGATCGTTGCGCTCCCGATCGGCGGCGGTCCCGATGCGCAGGTGTGGGAGGGACAAGAGGGCTAGAAGCGAACCACAAGTCGCTCGGACGATGGAACGGTTGCCGTTCGCCTGTTCCACGCCCTGCTGCCCGAAGAGCAACTCCTTCCCTGTAGACGAAGGGAAGGAGCCTCGATTCACGCTACGGTCCTGGGTTTGTCTGCGCCTTCAGCCGGCTGATCACCGCCTGGTAGCAAATCCGATCGTCGCTTGGCTGCGGGTCGAGAATCGGGACGAGGAACAGGTTGACCTCGCCGAGTGTCTTGTGCTCGAGTCGGTAGTTCCCTTGATCGAACTCCTGTTCTCTCGGTCCGCGAAACAGGATCGAGAACGCCTCGACCGGCTCGCTCGACAGATCCTCGACGTCGGTCAACTCAAGGTCGAACGGGCCGAACGGTTGATCCATCGCGCCCGGAATTCCCGTTCCGACGACCGTGAATGTCGACCCCTCGTGGCCGGCGAACGTCTTCCCGCTCAGCGCCTCGGACAAGACGTCTCTCTTCCGCACTACGGACGTTGCGGGTAGATGCCGACCAAGGCGACGCAGAAGCGGATCGTCAGGTAGGGCTGCATGTTCTCGTGCGCTTGCCCGCCGCCGGTGTTCGCCTGGACCTGCACGGCGTTCTCGTTCATCGTCGAGTCCTGATCGGTGGTGTACGCGGCGCGTCCCGGCTCGGCCCAGAAGTGCCCCGCCGGCGTCGTCTGGTCGGCGGTCGCTGCCTTCGCATGAACCGTCGCCGGGTGTGTGTGGGACGGGACCTGGTTTGCCTGGAGGACGACCGTTGGATGTCCGCCGGCGTACCCCTGCTGGTAGGTCGGAAGCCCCGGCCCGTGGCCAACGTGGATCGGCACGCGGCCGCGGAAGTCCGGCAGCCCGAAGGTGGTCCGGCCGTCTCCCCCGTACAGCGTCCCGTAGAGCGAGTAGAGGGTTGGGTTTTCGCTGATCGGCAGGAGCTGCCCATCCGCGTTCGCCCACCCTAGGGGTGCGTACTGGAAGCCGACCATCCGAATTTCGCCGATGTAGGGCTCTGCCATGATGCTGCTCCTTTCGCGGCCGAGTCAACTCCACGACGGTCTGTCTAAACCCAAACGGCACGCGCTTCGCAGAAGGCCGTCATTGGTCGGGGCGCGACTGTTCGTCCGCTTCTCCGTGATTCCCTCCAACGTAGCCCGGTTCTCTTCGCATGTCAAATGCGATTCAGACTGAAGCCAGTCATGACACGGCTCTCCACATATAAGACCGCTCTTCTAGGAATCATAGCGCTTCTTCACGTATCCTGGTGGCAATGCTCACGAAACGATGGGAGGTTCGAAAGGACGATGGATCGAGATCAGACGAACTCCGATGCAATCGCGCTCCGTCCGGTCGATGCGGGCGATGAGGGATTCCTTCTGCGCGTCTACGCCGGTACCCGTGATCAGGAGAGGCGCGTGGTGCATTGGGAAGACGAGGAGTGGGACGCGTTCGTCCGCACGCAGTACAAGGCGCAGAGGAGCCACTACCGGACCCACTTCCCCGGTGCGGAGCACCGGATCGTCCTGCACGACCGTGAGCCGGTCGGGCGGATTTGGGTCCTGCGCGCGGAGGACGAGATCCGGCTGCTCGACATCGCTATCCTCCCCGAGCATCGTGGACGCGGAATCGGAACGCATCTCATCCGGAGCCTGCAGACGGACGCGAGGACAGCTGGCGCCCCTCTTCGACACTCAGTCGAAGTTGACAACCA
>CBFCYU010000222.1:0-2812 GCA_965602415.1 uncultured bacterium
GTTGCCGACGAAGCGAATCCGCTCGACCGGGATATCGGGGATCATGCCCAGCAGCACTGCCTTCCGACCGTCGAGGTAGTTGCCGAATCCCCCGGCGATCATCAGTTGGTCGATGTCGCCGAAGCGGTGTTCGGTCGATTCGAGCAGGATCTTCGCCCCGGCGTAGATCGCCGCCTTCGCGCGGAGGACGTTCTCGATGTCGGGTTGGGTGATGACGATGTCCGCATCGGTTCTGCTCTCCTCGGCGGAGACGAGGACAAACTCGCTCTGTCCGTCGACGTCACGAACGCGGGAAGAGCGATCCGGCAGGAGATGCCCGGAGCGATCGATGATCCCGGCCTCGAACAACCCGGCGATCGCGTCGATCAAACCCGAGCCACAGATCCCACAGGGCGCGGCATCGCCGATGGTCTGGAACTCGACCGATCCGTCGTCCGTGAAGGCGACCCGTTCGATCGCGCCGCGGGAAGCCCGCATCCCGGACTTGACCCCGGTTCCTTCGAATGCCGGACCGGCCGATGTGGCGCACGCCAGCATCCAGTCATTGTTCCCGAGGACGATCTCTCCGTTCGTCCCGACATCGATCAGCATCGTCAGACGGGGCGTGTCCGCCAGCCCCGTGGCGAGGATCCCGGCGGTGATGTCGCCGCCGACCCACCCTCCGATCGCAGGCATCGAGTAGAGGATGCCGCGAGGGTTGATCCGGATCCCCACTTCCGCAGCGCGGACCGGTGGAGGGTTCGTCGTGGTGGGGACGTACGGCGACTTGCGGATGTTCGCCGTGTCGAGCCCGAGGAGGAAGTGCAGCATCGTGGTGTTCCCTGACGCAAAGCAGGCGACCACGTCATGGAGTTCGACGCCGGACCGAGTGACGAGCGCGTTGATCAGGTTATTGATGTCTCCGACGACCGCATCCCGAAGGAGTCCGGCTCCTTCGCGTTCGGCGTGGATGATCCGCCGGGTCACCTCCGCGCCGAAGGGAATCTGCGAGTTGTAGCACGCCTCCGCATCGAGCGTCTTCGAAGAGATCAAGTCAACCAGATGGGCGACAACCGTCGACGTGCCGACGTCGACAACGATCCCGTAGGATGCGTCGGCTCGATCGCCTTCTTCGATCTGGATGACTTCGGTCGTCTCGCCACGATCCCCGAGCGTGGCCGTGATCCTCCACTCCCCGTCTCGGTGCTGTTGCGGGAGGGACTGCAGGACCTTCAAGCCCATCTGCATCCTCGGGGCATCGACGCGACGACGGATCTCACGATAGAGCCGCTCCTTGCAGCCCAGGTAGTCCTGCAACGTCGGCGGGGAGATCTCGACGCACAGCTTCGAGACGATCGGGGCGTGCGGGTATTCCCGTGCGCCGCCGAGCGCGGGCGTTAGCGCTCGGAATCGATCGGCAGCCTCATCGACGAGGATCTGAGCCCCTTCTCCCCGGGCCTCCGGCGGAACGGTGACCACGATATCGTCCGTCACACGGGTCTGACACGCGAGGACGAATCCATCACGGATCTCCTCACGCGTGAGGAGAGCGGTTGGCTCGGCGTCGACCGTCCCAGAGAGGATCTGAACGCGGCAGCGACCGCAGATCCCGTCTCCGCCGCAGATCGACGCAACGAAGGCCCCGGCCGCACGGGCCGCGTCGAGGAGCGTCGCTCCTCGACTGACCTCGACCGTCTTCCCCTCCGGCTCGAATCTGACGCAGACCGTTTCCATCAGTCGTTGGCTAGACGCCCCACTCTGTCTTGAGGAAGTGCGGTATCCCGGCGGCGTCCTCCGGGCCGACGGTCACTTCCCACCCGGACTCCTCCTGAATCTCCATTCGCAGCACGGCGACCAGGCCTGGGATGATCAGCTTGTTATGGCTCACGCGGTCCATCACGCCCTGCGCCACGACAGCCTTGACGATGCCCTCGGCGGTCAGTTTGTCATCGGCGTAGGCATTGAGGACCCCGAGCCCCTCGGTATCGACGACGCTGATGAACGTCGGGACCTTGCTGTTCTCCACCTCGCCGGCGACGGTGAAGTAGGTCAGCGCGAAGTTCGTCGTGAGGATCACCGGCGCGTCCGGTCCAGGATTCCCGATCTCGTACAGCTTCGCCTCGATCGCGTTCGGAACCTGCGGGTCGGTGTAGATGTTCTGGCGGATCGTCAACGCCGGAAGGATCTCGGCTGGCCGGATCCCGTCGGTGACGAAAATCCCGGCGTATCGACAGATGGCAGCACCCGCCGTGATCGCTTCAAGAGCGCCCTCCTCTCCTGCGACGAAGGCCAGCGTGGGGTACCCGAGCGGTCGGTAGACCTTCTCCAGCGCAAGGCGGCGCAGGAGGGTCAACTTGGTGAGCATGGCGACGAGGTCCGAAGCCTCCGGATGGAGGACGAGATCCTCAATCCCTTTCCCTTTCAGTTTCTCGGTCAGATCGGCGAGACCCTCGAGGGTGTCCGCTCGGACGAAGACAGGGAGCTTGTGTTGAGCGGCCAGATCGGCCATCGCCTCCCAGTTCGCGTCCGTCGCCGGGCCGATCAGCGGGCGAAGCGCGGCAACCCCGTTCAACGAGGCGCCGAGGATCGCCGGATCCGAGCAGACGAGAATCAGGGGCAGGTCCGTCTTCTCGCTCACACGCTTCACGGCGGCGCTGTAACAGCTTGCGTCAGCGTGCTCACAATCGATCGCGACGAACTCCACGCCGATCTCTTCGCCGACGCGCGTGAAGTGCAGCTTCGAGACAGCGTCAAGCTTGGCGTCGATTTCCGCATCGGTAAGCGCGTTCGAGATTCGAATCGCGATGCCGGTCGGGTGATAGAACTTCTCCTC
>CBFCYU010000223.1:0-2798 GCA_965602415.1 uncultured bacterium
GGTTGGCCACCGGTTCGCGTCGTGGGGGGGGTAACGGAACCGCGGGACCTGTGCCCCGCGTTCCCTTTACCCCCGCTGTGAGAAGCTGCCGAGTTTCGCGGTCGTCGAACGAAACGCGAAACTCACGAGCTGTCCGCAGGACAGCCAGAGGTTACGAGTCCTGTCGGGGGTACCAGCAGGAGCGCATCTTGGATTCGGCAAGAAGTTCGAATATGGTTCGCCAGGGGGGAAGAGATCGCGCGGCTTGGTGATGTCACAAGACAAGATCTACTCCCGCCTCCATTCGGTGAAACCCGCCCCCCGGATCATGGCACAGTAACAAGCAGTGTGTACTCAAACAACTCGTCGGAGAAGTAGGTCTCTACAACGATGTAGTACGTCCCTGGTGGAAGCGTCTGCTCGATACGACTCCAGGATCCATTCGCATCGTCGTTGTACGCGATCACGGCGAGGTCTTCATCGTACAGAGTCAGCGTTGTGTCGGAATCCATGGTCGATCCGGACATCGGCCCAGTCTCAAAACCGACTGTCGTCTCCTCGCTGAGCACGAAGCGAAAAGAATCGATGTCTCCTTCTAGCCCGATGGCCGCTTCAATGAGCAAAGCCGCGCCCTCGGCCCTCTCGATTAGCTCCGCTGTCTCAACCGTGTCGTTGGGTTCGCTTTCAGTTGCCGTCTTCACACCCTGTGCCACGGCTCGTAGACGATAGGGAACCAGCAATGCTTCCCGGTCGCTCGCTTCCACTGTGATGTAGTAGCTGGCGGCATCTAAGGGGATGGCGATGCGGCTCCAGAACGAGTCGTGGCTGTCGTCGCTTGCAGCAAGGCGATTACCGCTAGACGTGTAGAGGGTTAGCAGTGTGTCATAATCACCCGTATCGGGCTGGGATTCAGTCCAGATTTGCATGAGTGCCGGGGCTTCAAGCGCCAACTCATAGAAGTCTATGGTATCGTCGACATCGAGCAGACCGTCGGTTGTCCACGTAGCCGCAGCTGGTGAAGCTGGCATGAACACCACGGCTTCAGCCGACGTGTCGTTCGGCTCGTCATCTACGCTCAGAGTTAACGGTGTGATCAAGAGGACATACTCGTCAATCCCATCCAGCGGGTACGCCGTTTCCTCTACCCGAATTGCGTAGCGATCCAGCGGCTGCAGATGCAGCAACAGCCGGCTCCAGTAGTCGTCTCCTGAGTCATCGTCGAACGCGATCGGAAGGTAGCGTTGTTCCAAATCGCTGTACCGATAGAGAATGAGTACGGTGTCTCCGGTCGATGATCCGTTGGTCTCGACAAGAAGCGCGTTCTCCCCTTCGGACAAGCCTCCTTCGGGGATCTCAAAGCGGAAGAAATCGGCATCTCCCTGCGGCAGCAAAGACGCGATGGCCAGAACGGGTCCGGCGAAGCTTCCAAGATCGTTCGATTCGAGAATGCCGTCGTTGGGTTCGATTTCAGCGCCGCTAGAGACAACAAGGGAATAGTCCTGCACAACATTTCCGACGCTATCGATTCGAATTCGATAGGTTCCGGCGGCCAGCGTGACTTCAAGGATTCGATCCTCGGCGGTGCTGATGTACGCGCCTTCATCATCAAACAGAAGGGTACGAATCCCGTATCCGTCGTCCTCGCCCTCGGAAAGCACGTAGATTCTCGAATCGCTGTTCGTGACGTCGAACGTATACCAGTTCAATTCGCCTGGATGGCTGAGTTCTCCCGCGACGGAGACAGTCGTAAAGGGCTCGGAGAAAGTACCCAGAAACACGGGATCCGACTGCGCGACAAGGGGAAGCACCAACCCCCACAGCAAGACGATGATCACGGCTGTCACAGAGCGCTGAGTCTTCATGAGGACCTCCATCGGGTTTGGCAGCTCCATCATGATGCGTTCTGTTGTCCCAGTCAACTCAGCAAAGCTGAGTCGCATTGACGCGCCAACCGGTCTCGTCACGGACCCGCCCTCCTGCAGTCGATTCAGAAGTGGAACCAGGATTCGGATGACTTTAGCCCATTGAGACGAGCAGTCGTTCGATCTCTTCGGCCGATGGCCAGCAAGAAGTTCCAAAGTCGTCCCGTGAGCGGCGATCGCCAGGAGTCTGCAGCGATCAGAGCGTGCAAACTCCCAGGGACTCGGCGCAAAGCAGCGAGTCCCCAGTCCTGAAGGGGTACAGTTGAAAAGCTGTACCACTTGAGTTGCTTAGTGTGAGAAGCTGAGTGGGGTCGACCAGGCCCGCCCTCCCCCTTCGAAGACGGCCACTTGGCATCGACACGCCGGAGTGCTATAGTGGTTCCAAGATCTAGTGGAGAGGCGAGCTTCAAGCGGAGGAGGTGGTTGTATCGGCGTGTACGTGCTCTCTTCATGGGAGCGCGATTTGTCGATCGCGATGGCTTCGACAGCGATCGCAGGGGACTGGTAAGGAGGCAAACCAACAATGAAAAGGGCTCTCGTATTAAGCCTGATCCTTGCGATCGGGCTGGGCGTCGCGGCCTTTGGACAAACACTGAGCGGCTCGTGGGAGACGACGATCGTCCTCGACCTGACGCCTGGTGTTGTCTGGCCGACTACCGGCGTTCTTATCACCTCGGAAATCCTCGTCGACTACACGGTCGGTGACTGGACGTTCAGCTCCGAGACGGACGTCGAAAACGGTGCCTGGACGACCCAGGACTTCGATTTTGCCGGCGTGCTCGGCGCGTTCACGATCAGCGGTACGATCGAGTTCGATCCATCCGGACCCGCGTTCGACTACATGGACGTGGAGGCGGAGGTATCGATCGCCGGCGTGACGTTCGGTGCTGAATTCGA
>CBFCYU010000224.1:0-2758 GCA_965602415.1 uncultured bacterium
GAGCGCGTTCGGCGACTGTGAAGGACGATCCCCCGAATCCAGCTCTGGAGCGTCGACACGCCTGGAAGGAAGAGGGCGAACCACAGCGCGCTTCGGGCAAGCCGGACGAGGTTCTCCGACAGGCCGGTGACCGTTCCGAACCACAGGCGGGAGAGCGGCGTGGCCGCGATCAGCAGGAGGCCGACGGTCACTGCGGCGACCAGGCCGAGAGCGAACCTGCGAAGCGGCAGGGCGGATCCTTTGACGTTGAGATGGGCGATCACGACCTCGCTGAAGGCGACACCGGTGCTTCGAAGGAGGAAAGTGAGGCTGGTGACGACCGGAAGGACAGCGAGGGAGTCGAGCGCGTTCGGCATTCGGCTGATCGCGGCCGTGAGAACCGGCCTCGCGCCGAGGAGGATGAGCGACGTCAGCGAGAGCGGCACGTAGAAACGGAAGAACGCTCGATAGGTGAGCGGATCTCCCGACTCGGACGTTTCTGCAAGCTCGGTGCGAAGGACGGGCCGAACGCGCCAGCCGACGTAGATCGCTTCCCCGAGGACTCCGGCAATGATCGCAGCGGTCGCCACCGTCGTCCCGGGGAGCGACAGCAGCGCGAATCCGGCCGTGAGGACGGCTGCGTCGAGCAGGAGGCGGACTGCCGTTCCTATTCCGACGCTCAGTGAATGCCCGAAGCGGATCAACACGCCTTGGTTGAATCGCCGATAGGCAATCGCCCACGTCCACGGGAGCATGACCATGAAGCCAATCCGGCTGGGCCCGATGATCTCCTCCGGTGCCCCGATCACGCCACGCACCAAGAGCCCGTACAGCGGCGTGAAGGCGACAAGCGCATGAAGCGCCGTCAGCGCGGCGCTGGTGACGTGCATGAATCGGCGGATCCTCCGATACGCGGTCCAGTCCTTGCACAGTGCGGTCGAGGCGGCGAGGAGCATGATGATCGGAGCCTCGATGAGCAGGGCCAACGGGAAGACGAGGCTCCCGTACGCGGCAAGGTGGATTCTCGGATCGGCGAGACGCGCGACGACGATGTTGAGCGCCGGACCCTCGAGTGCCATCAGGATCCAACTGGCAGCCAGCGGCCACCACGTCCTGAAGATGCGACCGGAGGTCAACGGATCGGATGGCGTGGTCATAGCGGATCCCCCTGAGCCGATTGCTCGGGATCTTCTCCTTCGTCGGCGCGGAAGTCAACGGAGCGCAAGCCCGTACGGGATCGGTCGATCGAGCCTTCCGCTACGACCATCCTCTCCGGCGCGCAGAAGGGGGAGAGCGAATGGGTCCGTTTTGCACACCTTGGATGACGTTCGCTGCGTGGACCGTCACTGGGTGAGCGTCCTTCTGACGATCGCCCGGGCGGCCTGGTCTTCCCGAGGAGAGACGGAGGACGATCGATGAGCGAGTCGTTCGTCTACGGCCTTGTCCTCGTTTTCACCATGGGTATGCTGGTCGTTGTGGGGCTGCTCTCCTTGCGACGGATGCGAAGCGGGGAGGATTACTACATCGGAGGCGAAGCATCGGGCCGTGGGTGACGTTAGCTGTCGTAGGTTGCGGCCCACGTCTCCTCGAAGGGTGAAGGCACGCGATCGGTGTCACCGCGCGCCTTCACCTTTGGATCGACGCTGCCCGATCCGTCGGAGTCTCGTACTCTATAGCACCGGGAGATACCGCTCGACCTCGTACCGGTGAACCTGCGATCGGTACGCGTCCCATTCGATCCGTTTGTTCTCGATGAACTTCTCGAAGATGTGATCCCCGAGGGCCGCTCGGACGAGCGTGCTCTCCTCCATCGCCGCGATTGCCTCGTTCAGGCTGCCCGGGAGTGACTCGATCGATCGAGCGGCCCGTTCCTCGTCGGTCAGGGCGTAGACATCGACCTCGGCCGGCTCCGGGAGGGGGTATTCGCGTTCGATCCCCTCCAGACCGGCGTGCAGCATCGCGGCAAACGCGAGATACGGGTTGCACGCCGGATCCGGCGCACGGAACTCGATTCGCGTCGCGTTCTCTTTTCCCGGCTGATACATCGGGATGCGGATCATGTTGCTCCGATTGTGCCGCGCCCACGTGATGTAGACCGGGGCCTCGTAGCCGGGGACGAGGCGCTTGAACGAGTTGACCCACTGCGCGCAAACCCCGATCAGCTCCTTCGCGTGGCGGATCATCCCCGCGATGTATCCGCGCGCGATCGCGGAAAGGTGGAGTGGATCATTCGGATCGAAAAACGCGTTCCGTCCGTCGGCGTAGGCGAAGGATTGGTGCGTGTGCATACCGGACCCGTTCTGCCCCTGGAACGGTTTCGGCATGAACGTCGCGTGGACGCCGTTTCGCCGCGCGATCTCCTTGATCACGTAGCGGCACGTCATCAGGTGGTCGGCCATCCGGAGCGCCTCGCAGTGCCGCAGATCGATCTCCTCCTGACTCGGGGCGACCTCGTGGTGCGCCGCTTCGACGCCGATCCCCATCGCTTCGATCGCGAGGACCGTCTCGCGGCGGATCTCTGAGGCTACATCGGGCGGGGAGAGATCGAAGTAGCCGGCGACGTCGATCCCCACGATCTCGTCGGGCGACTTGAGGTAGAAGAATTCGAGCTCCGGTCCGACGTTCATCGTCAAATCGAGGGGGGCAGCCCTTCCCAACGCTCGCTTCAGGACCCAACGGGGGTCCCCTTCGTACGGCTCTCCCCCGGGTCTAAGGACGTCGCAGATCACCCGAGCGACGGTCCTGTCCCACGGGAGAACGGCGAACGTCTCGGCGTCGG
>CBFCYU010000225.1:0-2737 GCA_965602415.1 uncultured bacterium
GGAGGCATACCGGCGGACGTTGACTATCGGCAGACGTTCGAGATTGATGGTGAGAAGATCACAATCGGTCTGTCACGGACCTATATGGTTGGCGAAGAGTAGAGGAGGCCGGAGTGGCAACCGCGGTGCTGGGATTGCAGTGGGGCGACGAGGGGAAGGGGAAGATTACCCACCTGTTGGCACGGGAAGCCGACATGGTCGTCCGGTTCAACGGCGGGCCGAACGCCGGCCACACCGTGATCGACCGCGGAGTGAAGTTCGGGACGCACCTGGTCCCGGCCGGCGTCTTCTATCCCGATACCGTCAACGTTCTTGCGGGAGGGATGGTCATCGATCTGGAGGTCCTCCGTGAGGAGGTCGAGACGGTCGCCGCGCATGTCGGGCGCACACCCAGACTTCTGATCGCCGAGAACGCCCACCTGATTCTCCCCTATCACCGACTCCTCGAGGAGATGGAGGGGAGCGGGGCCCACTTCGGGACGACCCGGCGCGGGATCGCGCCGACGTACCGCGACAAAGCGGCGAAGATCGGCGTTCGGGCCGGGGACCTTCTTCGCCCGGACAGACTTACGAAGCGGCTCGAGCGGCGACTCGACCTGTTGAAGCGCCAATGGCCGGAGTCTGAAGAGGTCGCGAAGCTCGATGCAGTGAAACTGACCGAGGATCTCCTGTCCGTCGCCGAGCCGCTTGCTGCGTCGATTGGGGGTGCCACCGCGGCGATCGCTTTGGCCCTCGATGAGAAGCGGAACGTCCTGTTCGAGGGCGCGCAAGGGACGCTCCTCGACATCGATCACGGGACGTATCCGTACGTCACCTCGTCGGCGACGACGTACGCTGGGCTAGGCAACTCGATCGGGATCCCCGCGCCGGCCGTCTCGCAGCGACTCGGGGTCGTCAAAGCCTACCAGACGCGGGTCGGTGAAGGACCGTTCCCGACCGAGCTAGATGACGAGGTCGGCGCCGGATTCCAGCAGCGGGGCGCGGAGTTTGGCGTGACGACTGGACGGCCACGACGTTGCGGCTGGCTCGATCTGGTCGCCCTCCGCTACGCCGTTGCGCTGAACGGAGCGACCGACCTCGCGCTGACGAAGATCGACGTGCTGAGCGGCTGCGACGAAATCAAGGTCTGCCGCGCGTACTCCCTCGGAGGGCAGGAGGTTGACCGGTTCCCCCTCTCCGGCGAGGTCCTCGAGGGTTGCGAGCCGATCTACGAGACGCTCCCGGGGTGGCAGGAATCACTGGATGGGATTGACGCCATCCATGACTTGCCGGATGCGGCAGCAGCGTACGTTGCCTACGTCGAGGAGGCGGTCGGCACACCGGTCGAGATTGTCTCCGTCGGGCCCGAGCCGGAAGCGACGATCTACCGGAGGCTTTGAAACGGCGACGGGCGCTCGATATAATCCCGGCCTCAATGGAAGGTCATCAAGGAGCTTCAGGATGCAACGGACATACGTCGCGAAGAACGAAGAGATAGGGAAGAGCTGGGATCGAGAGTGGTTCGTCGTCAACGCCGACGGCAAGCGGCTTGGACGGATGGCATCGGAGATCGCAGTGATCCTGCAAGGGAAACACAAGCCGATCTACACGCCCCACGTCGACACGGGTGACTACGTGATCGTCGTCAACGCCGAAAAAGTCGCTCTGACGGGCCAGAAGTGGGACAAGAAGCTCTTCCAGCGCCACAGTGGATACATGGGCGGGCTGAAGGAGATGACGTACCGTCGGTTGATCGAGCGCCGCCCGACGCTTCCGGTGCGCGAGGCGGTCCGGCGAATGCTCCCGAAGAGCAAGCTCGGCCGGCGGATGCTCCGCAAGCTAAAGGTCTACCAGGGACCGATTCATCCACACGCGGCACAGCAGCCAAGCGAGCTGGAGATCTAGTTCAGACCCGGTCTCCCTCCCGTTCGGACATCTGTCCACAATCCCCTAGACAAAGTCGGAAGAGGGTTTCGACACCCTTCCTGTCCGCTTCCCTGACCCGAAGCTAGACTCCTTCCCGAAGCAGCAACACGGAATCTGGGTGGGGGGAAGAGAATGATGAACCGTCTACGTGGGGTTGTGTCACTCGCCGTTGTCCTGATCATCGTTGCCTCGATTGCTGTCGGTGGATTTGGCCAGCGCCAGAAGGTGGCGGTCTTCGTTCAGGCCGCCGCTCCAGTACCATCTTCGGATCTCGAAATCATCAGAAACTACGCCAGTCAGCGATGCTCGGTGATCACGGGCACGAGTATCTGCACGCAAGGTGAATTGATGTACGCGCAACGGCTCACGAACACGTACATCGGGAACAGCATCACTGTTGAGGGGATGCAGCAGCTCGCCCAGGCCCTCGGTGTCACTCACATCATCATCCTTCGCATCGTCCGCTGGGAGAAGGAGATCTCGTTCAAGCCGGAACGGTCTCTGCTGTTGCTCGGAGCGACCTCGTTCCTGAATACGTCGCTCCAGGTCTTGATCAGTCCGCTGGGACTTCTGATGGGCATTGAGAAGGAAGCGACGGTCGCCCTGTTTGCGACCGTGTTCAGTCCGCGGGGAAACATCGAGTTCTCGACCGCGGTCACGTACAAAGACCACCCGCTCCTGTCCCTGCTGACTGCCGATCCGGTGGAGGCAGCGAAGGGGGCAATCGATTCGGCTCTCTACCAACTCGCTGTGGCACTATGAGCGATAGGCGGAAAGCGGCGAAAGGAGGCTGGGGACATCGTAACCGGTGTTACAGACTTGGGAGGCGCGG
>CBFCYU010000226.1:0-2734 GCA_965602415.1 uncultured bacterium
GATGCGGCAATATACTCCTCGGTCAGGTTCCGGGCGCTGCGCGACGGATCGCCGCCCGAGCGGTGTTTGATCAGGTCGGCTCCGATCCGGTCGGCCCAGATGGCGAGTTGCTCGATCGCGGCGGCGCGGAACGTGTCGGCCGCGGCGAAGGTGATCGGCAAGTCCGTCCGCTCTTCGCGCAGGTGGGCGGCGATCTTGGCGATCGTCGTTGTCTTCCCGGTTCCGTTCACGCCAGCGATCAACAGGACGGTCGGACCGCCACCGATGCGCAGCTCGAGGGCTCGCTCGCAATCAACGAGGCGATCGTGGATGTTCGTCTTCAACGCGGTGAGGAGGTCACGCTCTTCGCCACGCCGGGCCGTCTCGCCGAGATCCTCCACCAGCTGCATTGCCAGGGAGACCCCGACGTCGCCCCGGATCAGAACCTCCTCGAGTTGCTCGATCTCTTCGTCGCTGAGGCTCCGGCGCCCGGCGAGAATCCTTCCGAGCGGGTCGGCGAACCCCGACCGCGTCCTCTTCAGGCCGGCCTTCAGACGATCGATCCAGGCCATTACATCTCCTCTGGCACGTCCATGCCGAGGATGTCGAGGCTGTTGCGCAGAACTGTCCGGACGGCATGAAGCAGGGCGAGCCGAGAGCGCGAAAGCTTCTTGTCGCTGGTGAGGACACGGTGCCTATCGTAGTACCCGTGGAAGAGCCGGGAGAGGTTCAGCGCGTATTCGGCGAGAAGGTGCGGCGCGAAATCCTGCGCGGCCATTCGAATGACCTCGGGATACCGATCGAGCGTTTTGATCAGCTCGAGTTCCTCCGGTTCAACGAGCGGCGAGAGGTTGACATCCGCCCAGCCGGCCTCATCCGACTCCGCCTTGCGGAAGATCGACGCGATACGCGTGTGAGCGTACTGGATGTAGGTCGCCGGATTGTCGAGCGATTCGGCCCGGGCCAGATCAAGATCGAAGTCGAGGTGCGCCTCGGGTTTTCGGGAGATCATGAAGTAGCGGACAACGTCCTTGCCGAGTTCGTCAATCAGATCGCGCAGTGTGACGAACCGCCCGGCCCGCGTCGACATCTTCAGCGTCTCGCCGGCCTCCTTGAGGCTGACGAACTGGTGCGAAGCGTAATCGAGGAAGCCCTCCGGGTAGCCGAGGATCCGAAGCGCCGCCTTGACGCATGTCTGCTCGGCGTGGTGGTCGGCACCCTGGACGTTGATGACGCGATCAAAGCCGCGGGCTCGTTTGTTGATGTGGTAGGCAATGTCGACCATCAGGTAGGTGGGGCGTCCGTCGCTTCGGATCAGGACCGAGTCCTTGGCGCCGCCATGCGCTTCGGCATTCAGCCAGATCGCGCCGTCCTTCTCGTAGACGCCGTCTCGGTCGCGGAGTGCGGAGAGGGCGGCGTCGACCTCACCGGATCGATGGAGACTCGCCTCGCTGAACCATTCGTCGAACCGGACGCCGAGCAGGGCGAGGTCGTTCTTGATCGTCCGGATGATCTGCTCGATCGCTTCGTGGCGCAGGACCGCGGGGTCGACGTGCTCGTACAGAGCTGCCCGCGAACGCCGGTTCGGTCCCTCGTTGCGTATCTCTCCCAACGCGCTCGCGGCTTCCGCGTTTTCGGCGACGATGGTCCGAGCAATCTCCTTCAGATACTCGCCCTCGTACCCGTTCTCGGGGATGTCCGGCTCGTAGCGGTTCTCGGGGACGTCCGGATCGATCAGTCCGATCTCGAGAATCCGCTCGGCGGTCGAATCGGTCAGCAGCTCGATCTGACGCCCTTCGTCATTGAAGTAGTACTCGCGGTGCACACTGTGGCCGAGCCACTCGTAGAGGGCCGCAAGCACGTCGCCGAGGACTGCCTGCCGTCCGTGACCGACGGTGAGCGGGCCGGTCGGATTGGAACTCACAAACTCCACCTGGAGCTTCCTGCGAGCACCCAGATTCTGTCTCCCATACTCAGTGCCCTCAGCGAGGATGCTCTGTAGTACGGTCTGGATTCGCTGTGGAGTGAGGAAAAGGTTGATGAACCCGGGGCCGGCCACTTCCCAGCTCTTGAAGTCTGTCTTGGAGAGGGATTCGGCCATTGCCTGAGTCAGATCCTCTGCGAGCTCAAGCGGGTTCAGTCCCGCCTTGCTTGCCTCGATCATTGCGATGTTCGTCGAGAAGTCGCCGAACTCGGGGCGATCGTTTTGCCGAAGATCGACCCCGACGGTTTTCGATACATTGGGGAGCAAGCGATAGGCTTCGAGTATCTGATCCACAACGAAGTCTTTGAGATACGTATTCCGGTACGTGGACATGCGCAGATGGTACGCTGATTATCGCTACTTCTCGACGATGAATCGGATTCCCGTCTTCTTCTCGCCGTCGATGTCGAGCTCCATGAATCCCGGGATGACCTTGATGTGGCGAGATTCGTCGTTTTCGATCAGCCGCCGAGCGATAGCGATCGCCTTCACCGTCTGATTGACGGCGCCGGCGCCGATTGCATGGAGTTCGACGACGCCGTGCTGCTCCAACGCGCCTGCGATGGCCCCGGAGACGGAGTTGGGGTTTGAACGGGAAGCGACCTTCAAGATCTCCATGTCCCTCCTCCTGCTGTTTGCGGCGTCTCCCAAAGCAGCGGGGCCAGTATATTGCGGGCATTTTCGCGTGTCAATCGCCGACAAACTCTGTGGGCTTCCTATGGAGATAATGTGAGCTTGCTGTGAAGAGCCTTGCCCTCGATTGCACCGCCA
>CBFCYU010000227.1:0-2732 GCA_965602415.1 uncultured bacterium
CGCCATGGTCCCCGACGACGTCGACAGATCAGCGCTCCAGACGCCGCAACCTTGCGTCCCGATGTACAGGCGATCCCCGGAGACGACAAGCGACGTCGGGACGATCGCCTCGATCCCCGCGTTCTCCTGCGTCCACGTCGCTCCAGCGTCGCGGCTGACAAGCAGTCCGTCGCCCAGATCGACAGCAAATAGCAGGTCGGGCTGATCGGGATGAACGCGCACCGCTCGACAGCTCGCCCGGGTCTCGAGGATCTGCTCCCACGTTGCGCCCCGGTCGGTCGAGCGATAGACGCCGGCCGGCTGGCTGAAGCTCACGCCGTCCGGATGATCGCCCGACATCCGTGTGAACCAGTCCGGGAGCGATCCGCCGCGCGCCGAGGCGTAGAGGATCGAAGAATCTGCGGGATGCACCTCGATGTCGTACGCTCCGACATCGGGGAACCCCTCGATGTGCGACCAGGTATCGCCGCTGTCTTCCGAGGCGTAGGCGCTATTGATGTTGGTTGTGACGTAGAGGCGGTTTGTGTTGCGCGGGTCGACGGCGATATCGAGGATCCCCTTCGGGAGCGATCCGGTGATTCGCTCCCACGTGTTGCCGTTGTCGGCCGAGCGGTAGAGATCACCGCCGCGCAGACCGTGGTGGAATGTCGAGGCATAGATGGTCCCATCGTGGGCGAGCACGCGCATGACCAAGAGGGCGCCGTCATCGGCGAAATCGGCGACCTGATCCCATGACGTACCGGCGTCTGCCGATCGCCAGACAGTGGGCGAGGAGCGATCGCCGAGGAAGACGACGTCTGGATGGAGTGGATCGACCGACAGGGCGGTCGCGGAGATCGGCGCCTCTTCAAGGAGCGTCCAAACCCGTCCGGCGTTCGTGGTCTTCCAGGTTCCTCCGAGCCACGTTGCCGCGTAGACCGTGTCCGGGTCGTTCGGATCGCCGACAAGCTGCGGCTGCCCCCAGACGGTGCACATCGTGAACCGCTCATTCAGCGGCGCCCACGTGTCGCCCGCGTCCCGGCTGACGTACACGCTTCCTCCGTTCTTCCCGATGCTCGTCGCGTACAGGATTGTCGGATCGAACGGGTCGAAGGCGATCGACGTGATCCCGTCGGAACCGTCGACGTGAAGGACCGTCTCCCATGTTGTGCCACCGTCTATCGATCGGCGGATCATCGCCCAGTCCTGGAACGGTTTGGGGTTGTACCCGGAGAAGACGACGTCCGGGTCCTCCGGATGGACGGCGATCGTGTACGTGTAGTCAACTTCGGAGTGATGGAGGAACCGCCACCAGTCTCCGCCATCGTCGCTCTTGAACAGGCCGAATCCGCTCTTGCAGGCGTAGATGACGTCCGGGTCGGACGGTGCTGGTGCCAACGAGTAGACCGAGCTGAAAGCGAACTCATCCCAGACGGTCGTCCACGTCGTCCCGTGGTCCTCCGAGCGGTAGACCTCGGACGTGTCGACGATCTCGTAGACGATCGACGGATCGGTCGGATGGACGATCAGCTCGTCGACCCACGGATGGGGAAGGCCGCCCCCGTTCAGCCACGTCCACGAGTCGCCCCCGTCGGTCGTGCGGTACGTCCCGCCCCCGTTCGCGTCGGCGGCGTAGATCGTGTTCGGCTCGATTGGATCGGCGGTGAGGAGGCTGATCCGGGTGCGGAGCATCCCCTCACTCTCGAGGATCCACGATGCCCCTCCGTCTCGGCTGGCCGCGACGCCGTTGATCACGGCGACGTAGAGCCTGTCCGGGTCGCTCGGGTCGACGTCCATCCGGCTGACGTCGCCCGGTCGGCGACCGCCGAGTGCCTCGACGAGGCGGAGGTCCTGCCAGGTGACGCCGCGATCGGTCGATTTGTAGAGGTGATTTGCGTTGTTGACGTACAGTGCACCGTCGCCCCCTTGGGCAAGCGGCCACCAACCGTTATCGGGGTCGAATCCTCCCCAGTAGGGACCCCACGTCTCTCCACCGTCGCGGGAGATCCACGAGTAACTGACGCCCCCCGGTCGGCCCTCGTTGTGGATGTTGTGGAAGCCGACGAGGATCAGATTCGCGTCGTCGTTGGCGACGAGCATCTGCCGGGCGCACGCGTTCGGGATCCGATGGAGTGACGACAGATTCCATGTTCGCCCGCCGTCCATTGTGTGGTAGAGACCATTCGGCTCGCCGCGGCCGGATGCGATCCAGTACGTCAATGATCCGCTGACCCCCATCGACATGATCTCAGCCTGTGGGAGGTTCCCGGTGGCGTCACGCCACGTCCGCCCTCCGTCGTGGCTGGCATAGAGCGTGCCCCACTCCGTCTTCGCGAGGAGGACGTCCCCGTGGACACCGTAATGAAGCCCGGTGATCCGGCGTTCGGGGGCGACTTCAATCCGGTTCCACGTGCGACCCCGGTCGGGTGAATGGAGGAGTCCGAAGTGGCTGTAGGAAGCGAAGACGCCGTGTGGCGTCGAATGGATGTCGGCGATCCACTGGCCGATCCCGGGATACGAGACGTCCCAGGTGTGTCCTCCGTCGGTGCTCCGGTAGATCCCTGCCTGATTGACCGCCGCGTAGACGATCCGGGAGTCCTCGATGTCTGTAGCGACGCAGCTGATCGACCCACCAGGCGGCCCGCCGGTCTGCTCCCATCGGCCTTCGCCAATCGGGATCGCCCATGCCACCGTACAGAGCACGACGAGCCCGCAGGCCAGAAACCGACCGATCCATCGACCGAGAAGCTCTC
>CBFCYU010000228.1:0-2724 GCA_965602415.1 uncultured bacterium
GGAAGCTCGACCGCCTGGAAGTCATCGCCCTCGGTGTAGCGGAAGTGCCCCTCGATCCCCATCATCGGGACCGACACCTCGGTCCCGTCGAGCTTGTGGAACGGAGCGTCCTGCGTCAGGTCCGCATCGAAGGGCAGCTTCCACGTCCCGAGGAAGTAGATCGCGTTGGCCAGCACAAGGCGCGTCTCGGGAGTGATCGAGCCGGGCGCCATCAGTTCGGGGATCCTCTCCTCGGTTCTCTCGCTGACCCACTCGTTGATGACTGCCCGGGCCCGTTCCGGAGCTCCAGCGAAGTCGGCCCGCTGGATCGGGGCACCGTAGGACGTCTCGACCAGATCGAGGAACTCGGTGAGAAACGGATAGCCGGTTTCGGCCCATAGCGCGTTGGTGATGCTCAGCTGAACCCCATCGAGCGCTTGAATCCGGCTCGTGAGATCGGCGCTGAGTGCTCCAAACGTCGGATGCAGGTCATCTTGAGGGAGCGCGAAGCGGAGCGTCTCCGCCATCTGGCGCTCCGTCTCTCCCCGCGCCCTGGCGTAGGTCATCGCGAGCGCCATCGAGACGCTGTACGGCGAGAAGAAGACGTTCTCGGTCCCCGTAACGAGCGCGTGATACAGATCGAAAGCGAACTGCGTGTTTCCTTCCACCAACTCACTGCGAGCGACGAGGTACGGTTCAGAGCCGATCCGCGGTCCCCAAGCCGCTTCCTCGCCGTCTGCCAGCGGTCCGAGGCTGCATGCAGCGACTGCAACCAGCGCGCCGACGATGCCAACGCCCAAGCGAGACGCTATTGCGGTTTTCATGAGATGACCTCCTCACGTGGCATGGAACGTCAGGTAGTAAGGTTCACTCGCATGCCCGTAGCGATCGTACAGGGTTACCCTCAGTCTCACGGACTGCCGGAGGTACGTGTAGACGTAGAAGCGAAACTGACCTTCTGTCTGCGCTCCCACGTCGGGGTCGAACTCGAAGTCCGAGAAGAAGCCGTCGACCGCCTCGAACGTGACCCAGCTGATGTCGCCGTCGGGGTCGCGAAACGTGACCCAGCCGTACGTCCGCTCGCCGTTTGCCGAGATCCGTGAGGGGAAGTCGATCCCGAGAATCTGCGGCCGCCCTCCGATTCCGACGGCCCCGATCGTGAACGGATGGCTCAGCTGGAACGCTCCGGCCAGGTAGACATCGACGCGCCATCGGCCGAGCCGGTTCGCCGCACCCCAGCCGGCGATGCGGATGTAGCCCCAGTTGTACCGATCGGCGGTCCGCTCCGTTCGGAAGTACAGCTCTCCGGACGGATCGTAGAACCGAAACTCGATGCGACGACCGATCGCTTCGGGGGCGACCTGCGTCCAGCAGACCGCCCGCACATCGCTCGGCGCGAAGGCGGTTGCGCTGTCGACGGGTCGGTCCTCGGCGATCGCGTGGGTCATCTGACATAGCTCGATCGCACCGACCGCTCCGACGGTCAGGCGAAGCTCGAGGCGTTGAATCTCGTAGACGCTGCAGAGATCTCCGGCGACGACGCGAATGCTATTCCGGCCTGGACTGAGGCGATCGGCGACCAACCATCGGTCGGTCGAGAATCCCCAGGCGTCGACCGCCGGTGGAGCGAGATTCGCAGCGAGGACGCTTCCATTGACGGAGAGGGTGACCGGAGCGGATCCGCCGCCCGGGCAGCCCGGTGCGAGCCCCGAGCGGTGCGTGAGCGTCAGCTCGGCGGCGGATGCGTCGGAAGGAACGACGAATACCGCCTCGAGGTACGCCCCGGCACGCACGAGCTGGAGGGCGCCGCTCCCACGATCCCACCCGTCTGCGTACCAGCCTTCGAGGCCGGCTTCCGCGGGGCTGCTGCTGGGAAACTCGGAGAAGTCGACGTAGGCCGTCCGGCCGTAGGATGGCGGGATCAACCCGGGGCTCGCGAGGACCAGGTGTGAGATGGAGAGCACAGCGCCGAGAAGGATCGCGGCCAAGACAAGGCATCCCTTCGGGGCTCGGAGTCGATTCGCTTTCATCGTCTCCCCCTTCTCCCCGATACGTGCGCCCGAAGCTCCTCGGTATCTACCCCTCGCTCTGCCTGAAGTGTCTGTCGTTGAAGGAGAAGTTCCGACATGCTGGGTTGTCCGAATCCGAAGTTGCTCCCCTTTCACCCACGCCTGTCATCCGGGAAAAGATGATGGGTGGCGAGGGCGAGAGGCGTGTCCTGAAGCGATGAAGGGCTTCTGGCAAGTCGAAGCGCGCGCGGGGCTCGTGCTATACTCCTGGGCCCGGTTCGAGTGAGGTACCCAGCAGCGGTGCTTTGTGGCTGGGCAATGGGGGGATCGATGAACACGAAACTACTGATCGGGTTGGCCGTTGCGCTCGGCTTGGTGGTCCTTGCGTTTGTGGGAACGCGGATCGAGATGGAAACGCTGGAGCCCGAGGTCGAACGCGAGCTGGTCGGCGGGGGGCACTTCGTCCTCGAACGAGACGGGGCCGTGCTGCTGGACGAGACCTACACCCTCTTGTTCCATCCGGTCGACGGGTACATGCTCCTGTCGCAGAGCGTCCTGACAGCGGGAGACCAGGCGGTCTCCCTCTCGCAGCAGACGCAGTACGACCGGGACTTCCTCCCGATCTTCTATCATCTCGCAGCCGATACATCGACGGGGCCCCAGATCGTCTCGGCTCAGATGGGCGTGACCGGACTGACGATGGAGGTTCGTGTCGGGACCTCGAGGCAAGCGGTGG
>CBFCYU010000229.1:0-2668 GCA_965602415.1 uncultured bacterium
CCGACGGAGAGGTCTATCCCGCCAACGAGAATGGTGCACATCTGGCCTAAGGCGACCATCAGGAGGATCGCGGAGAAGCTGATGATCGTGTTCAGGTTGTACAGCGACAGGAAGTTCCTGTTTCCCAGGTAGAACAGGAGCCCGACGACCACGAGAAGGCCGATGGTGAAATACACCGGAGAGATCCGCCCTTTTCGTACGAGTCGTTTTCTCGCAACCTGGGAGTCGGCTGTGTCCGCTTGCTTCATGTCCGCCACTTGAGGTTCTCCTTGCTTTGGAATCCTACACGATCAGGCCGATGATGTCCTGCGGGGTCGGCTTCTTCTGCGGTGGACTGTCTATCTCCTTCACCAGCCGGCCATCCTTCATCACGAGCATCCGGTTGGCCAGCCCGATGTCCTCCTCGAGGGTGTCGCACATGATGAGCATTCCGATCCCCTCCTTGCCGAGCTTCCTGATGAGCCTGTAGATCTCATCCTTTGCCCCGACGTCGACTCCCCGCGTCGGGTGATCGAGGATCAGCAACCTGATACGGGAGCTGAGCCACTTGGAAATGACCGTCTTCTGCTGGTTGCCGCCGCTCAGGTTGGCGCACAAGGTGCCGATCGACGGCGTCTTGATCTGGCATTCGGAAATCCAGTAGTGCGCGTTCTTCTTCTCGCGCGCCGGGCTCAAGAACCCCGCCGTCTTCAGGCGGTTGAGGACCAGGAGGTTCACGTTCTCCGCCACGCTCATCATGAGGGCGAGTCCCTCGCTGCGGCGATCGATCGGGATGTGACCGATCCCTGCCCTGACCGCGCCGCTGGGAGACCCGCTCGGGAGCTTGCGCCCGTCAAGGAAAACACCGCCGCTATCGGCCTTCTCCAGGCCGGCGATGCAACTGCAGACCGCTTCCTTCCCCGAGCCGACCAGGCCGACCAGGCCGACGATCTCCCCCTCCCGAACCGTGAAGCTGAGGGGCTCGAAGAACCCCGCCTTGCTCAGGTTCTCCACTCTCAGGATCTCTCTCTCCCCCGGCGTCGCCTGTTCTTCCTCTTGAAATCGGTCCGCCGAGAAGGAATGGCCCACCATCAGCTGCTCTATTCTCGAGAGCTTCGCCTTCGAGGCCGCGATCTCCGTGACGTTCCTCCCATCCTTCAGCACGACGATCCGGTCGCTGTTCTCGAGGACCTCCTGGATGCGGTGCGAGATGAAAACGATCGAGGCCCGCTTCTTGAGTTCCCGCAGGATCGAGAACAGCGTGTCCCTCTCCGCGTCGGCCAGCACCGTGGTCGGCTCGTCCAGGATCAACACGGGATTCTCCTGTCCGTACTGCTGCGAGAGCCACAGCAGCCGCGCGATCTCGACAATCTGCCGCTCCGCCGGGCTGATCTCTGCAACCGGCAAGTCCATGTCGATGTGGAGCTTCATCTGGGTCAGGAGCTCTCGGGCGGCATCACGCATTGCCCGCAAGGACAGCATTCCCAACTTGCGGAACGCCGCCTCATGGCAGAGGAACAGGTTCTCCGTTCCGGATAGATTGGGGACCAGCGAACCGTCCTGGAAGACCATCCCGATTCCGTTTTTGATCGCATCCGAAGGGTCTCTCAGCGTGGTCTGCTCGCCCCGAAGCACGATGGTCCCCTCATCCGGCTGGACGAGCCCGATCATGATCTTCATGAGCACCGATTTCCCTGCGCCGTTTTCGCCCACCAGGCCGACCAACTCGTTCTTGCGGATCGCGATATCAACACGGTCGAGCGCGACCACCCCAGGATAGACTTTCGTGATCTGGCGCAGCGCCAGCACGGTGTCCTGGTTAGCCCCGTTGCTTGTGGTACTCATATTCCCGCCTTGTCCTACTTGATGAAGCCAAGCTTCCTCCTGTCCAGCGTGAGAGCGACGGCTGCGATCAGAACGACGCCGTTCACCGCCTGCTGTATGTAGGGGCTCACCTGCATCAGGACCAGACCATCATTGAGCGCCGTGATGATCAGGGCGCCGAGAGCGGCATTCTTTGCCCCGCCGATCCCGCCTGTCAGGGCGACGCCGCCGACAGTGACTGCAGTGATGGTCGGAAAGAGCAGACCGGCTCCTATTCGCGATGTCGCATAGCCCAGCCGGCAGGCAAGCAGAAGCGATCCCAGCCCGTAAATTATCCCCGCGATCGTGAAAGCGGCGATCTTGATCCCGTTGACCTTGACTCCCGCCTGCTTGGCAATGACCTCGTCGCCGCCGATCGCATACATGTACCGCCCGAACCGCGTGCGGTCCTCGACCATCTGCACGACGACGGCAAGCAATACCGCAAGGATCGCAATCTGGGGGACGCCGAAGAGCGTCGCGGAGACGAAATTCTCTATCCTTGTGTCGAGAATCTGGACATTGACCGCCTTGCCGATGTAGACGGCCATCCCGTAGAGTATCCAGCTCATCCCGAGAGTGGCGATAAACGACGGGATTTTCAGCCCAGTGTTCAGCAGGCCGCTTATTACTCCGGCTGCTCCTCCGATCGCTATGGAAATAGGGATGATCCACAGCCCCACGTCATTGGAGTTGAACTGATTCTTCAATAATAGGCCGACGAAAACTGCGCACAGTGAGGCCACCCCCTGGACGGAAAGGTCGATTCCCCCCAGTAAAATCGTCAGGTGCAGCCCGATGGCGTAGATTGCCGGAATCGCCGCGA
>CBFCYU010000230.1:0-2663 GCA_965602415.1 uncultured bacterium
AGGCTGCCGGATGATCCAAGCGTTGAATCGTCCAGATCACGCCCTACAATCCCTGCAACATCGAATCGAGGGAGAGGACTCTGAGCAAGACACAAAACACCGCTACGGCATTTGAGGCAGCCATTTTCGAGTCGCTTCGCATCGCGCTCCGTATCACGCTGGACGATCCGCGTTTCGCTGTTCGCGGCCTGCGCCTGCTCTGGCGCCAGTGGCGCGCAGCAAGGGTTCGCGCTCGTCACGAGAAAGCCGGCACCCACGTGCCTCCTTTCGTCATCTACAGCGTTACCGGTGAGTGCAATCTCGACTGCGCAGGCTGCTACGACAAGCTCCTCCACCGCTTCGACCGCGCCGAGCTCTCGGCCGCTCAGATGCGGCGCGTGTTTACCGAGGCCCGCGACCTCGGTGTCTCGATCATGCTCCTCGCCGGCGGAGAGCCGCTGCTGCGCCGCGAACTCCTCGACATCACAGCTGAGTTCCCGGAGATCCTGTTTCTTCTCTTCACCAACGGATCGTTGCTCGATGACGAACGCATCCTGAAGCTGAAGCGGCAGCGCCATGTCATTCCGGTGTTGAGCATCGAGGGCGACGAATCGCGGACCGATGACCGACGCGGCGAGGGAACGTATCAGTACGTGGTCGAGGCAATGGAACGTTTGCGCCGCCGCCGTGTCTTCTTCGGCACGTCGACCACGCTGACACGCGAGAACTTCGAACTGCATCTTGATGCCACTCACCTGCGCAGCCTGATCCAGCGCGGCTGCCATCTCTTCTACTCGATCAACTACATAGCTGTGGAGCCGGGGACCGAGCATCTCCAGCTCGAGCCCGAACAGGTCGACAATCTCGAACGTAGACTCGCCGTCTTCCGCAAGACCTTACCCGCGATTTTCATCGCCTTTCCGCACGACGAAATCGCGCTTGGCGGATGCCTCGCCGCCGGACGCGGCTTCCTGCACATCAATGCGTACGGGGACGTTGAGCCCTGTCCGTTCTCTCCCTATTCCGATACCAACCTCGTGAACGTCTCGTTCAAGGAGGCACTCGCCTCACCCCTTCTGCAATCGATTCTCACAAGCGGCGTCGTGCTCGACGAGAGCGACGGGCAGTGTGCACTGTGGAAGAATCGAAGATGGGTTGCGGGTCTCCTTGCAGAAGGCCAGGGAGGAGAAGCGCAAAGCGCTTCTCCCAAACGCGTTCTCACCGGCAGCGAGAACGCGCAAGCTGTCAGCGCTTCTTGCGGTACACAGCACAAAGGAACAAGCACTTCCCAGGATGGATAGCCCTCAGCACTCGGACCTGTTCGTTGAAATCGATCGGCTCGTATGCGGCGCGGGGTTCGTTCCGGGGGAGACCGCCGCCCGCGCCCACGCCCTGCAGGCGGCCGCCCTGAGTCACACGTCAGATGCCCCACTCTCCGCGGCGATCGTCAACGCGCTCCTCGCACACCAAGGCGAACGCGTCGCCCTCTTCACTGGGTTCGTCGTGCCGGACGCCTTCCCATGCGGTGAGAACGATGGCCCGCTTGGAACGGTCGCACTGGCTCGGGCGCTGAAGCGCGCCGGGTTCGACGCTTCAATCCACGCCGATCCGCAGGTTCTCGATCACACCACGTGGCTCGCCGCCGAGATCGAGGCAGACCTCCCCATCACCCCGATCCCGGAAGACCCGTCGGCCGGGTTCGCCGACGCCATAGATGTCGCCGTCGCGATCGAGAAGCCCGGCAGGAACGCCGTGGGCTTCCTCCACGCCTGGAGCGGTCAACGGATCGAAGCCGGATCGATCCCGATCGACGCGTTGTTTGTGGAGCTGAACGCAGAGGGAACACTGACTGTCGCGATCGGCGATCGAGGAAACGAGGTCGGATTCGGCGCGATCCGGGACGAGCTTCTCTCGCTCGTCCCCGAGGCACGCCGCTGCACCTGCGGGTGCGGCGGCGGAACCGCCGCGGCCACCCCAGCGGAGTTCCTCTATCCGGCCGCGGTCTCCAACTGGGGCGCCTACGGGCTCTGTGCCGGACTCGCCCTCGCGACAGGCAATCGTTCTCTCGCCCTCCGTGCCGAGGAAGAGGAGCGCCTCCTCAACGTCGCCGCCGTCCGAGGGTGTCGCGACGGGCTCCTCAAGACCGCCGCGTTCGGCGTCGACGGGATCAGCGGTTCGACCTCGATGCGCATCGTCGGTGCGCTCTGCGAACTCGTCGACTCGACACTCGAAGCCAGCTGAAGCAAGAAAGCGCCTGTGCGTGGCTCCATCGAAGGAAGGAACAAGGCGCTTCACGAGTAGCCAACTCGGGCCAAGGGATCCTCTAACACCCGCAGAGATCGGCTTACCGCTGCTCCCTTCCGGGCCTCACGGAGTTCACCAACATGCGCCGCAGAGGGCTCAGCCGTCAACGCCGCTTGCCCGAGGACGGACCCTCACGCCTTCCCCCTCCGGAAGCCCTTCGGCTCCACGTGAGCGGGTTGTGGATACAGGGGACCGCTAGCCCCCCACCTAGCACAGGCAGTGGCGGAGGGGGCGGGATTTGAACCCGCGGTACCACGAGGGTACACCAGTTCTCCAAACTGGCGGATTCGGCCGCTCTCCCACCCCTCCGGCGGAGAGGATTCTAGGCCGCGGGGGAAGTCAATTCAAGCCTGGCCTTTCGCCTTCTCCGGCACCCCTCA
>CBFCYU010000231.1:0-2630 GCA_965602415.1 uncultured bacterium
GGAAGGTGGAACCCGTCCTCGATCTTCGTCGTGATCGGCACGACGACGATCCCATTGATGATCGCGTGGCCGTGGTAGTTCGGATAGAACGGCTCGGGGATCAGAACCTCGTCGCCCGGGTTGCACGTGGACTGGAGCGCGAAGACGAACGCCTCGCTCCCGCCGATCGTGACGCGGAGCTGATCCTCGGTCAGCTCGATCCCCGTGTCGGCGTAGAACCGGAGCAGGGCTTGAATGGTCTCCGGGATTCCAGGGGCCGGTGCGTAGGAGAGCACATCGATCTTCGCATTCCGCACTCCGTCCATGAACGACTTCGGTGTCGGGATGTCCGGCTGACCGATGTTCAGGTGATAGACGTGGATACCGCGTTTCTTCGCCGCGGTCGCCAGTGGTACCAATCGCCGGATCGGCGAGCCCTTCAGTTCCTGGGTCCGATCAGAGACGCTACGCATGATCGAGAATTCGCACCTCCCGTTGTTCGGGCAACGACTCGCGAGTCACTTCGATGGTCGAGGCCCCGATGCGGCGCACATTGTCCATCAAAGACTCGAACTCCTCCACCGTGGCGATCGGCCAATCGGCGATGGCGGCAGTCCTGAAGTGCATCGGAATGACGAGTCGGGTGCTCGGCAAGTCCTCGATGATCGACGCTGCCTGTTTTGCGTCGATCGTGTAGTTGCCTCCGACGGGGATCAGGAGAACGTCCACATCGGCCAGCGCCGCGCGCTGCGTTTCGCCAAGGAGCGTCCCGAGGTCTCCCAGGTGAGCGACTCGCATGTCCTCAAGGGACAGGACGTACAGGATGTTGTCTCCGCCCTCTTCCTGATGGAGCGACGCGATTCCTCGCACGCACACGCCATGGACATCGAGATCGCCGAGCGCCCGAACGACCTCGGGGTCGCCTCCGACACGATCCGCCGCGTTGTGGTCGAAGTGATCGTGGCTGACCGTGACCAGATCGGCTTCAAGCTGCGGAAACGCATACGGGATCTCCTCCGCGAACGGATCGGTGACGATTCGTCCTTCCTGTGCCTCGATGAAGAAGCAGGCGTGCCCGATCCACGTGATTTTCATCCGCCCTCCTCCTTGTCTGCCGTGCTTAGCATGATGTCGACGAGCCGCTCGTACGGGATGCCCATGATTGCCGCAGCGCGCGGGAGATCGCTGATCGGCGTCATCCCTGGGAGCGTGTTCACCTCGAGCACGTAGGGTGTTCCGTCCTCCGCAAGACGAAGATCGACGCGCGAGTAGCCACTGCATCCGAGCGCTTTGTGGGCACGGAGCGAGACGTCCTGCAGGCGCTCGGCGGTCGACGGATCGAGCGGTGCCGGCGCGAGGAAGTCGGCTACGCCGTCAGTGTACTTCGCCTCGTAGTCGAACAGCTTGCCCGGAATCCGGATCTCGATCACCGGCAAAGCGACGTCCACACCGCCTTGTCGAAGGATCCCGACGGTGATCTCACGCCCGGCGATGTACTCCTCGACGACCAGCGACGGGAACGTGTCGAGGATTGAGTCGGCTGCCTCGCGGAGGTCATTCTCGCTTTCGGTGAAGTAGACGGCCACGGTCGAGCCGGCGTTTCCCGGCTTGGCTACCATCGGGAAGCCGAGGCGATCGATCGCATTCCGCAGAAACGTCGCGAGGTCCCCCTGTTCGTGGGAGAACCCTTCCGGAATCGGAATCCCCTGCGTGGCGAAGATCGCCCGGGCGCGGGGCTTCTCCATCGCCCTGAAACACGCCCGCGCCCCCGAGCCTGCGTACGGGATTCCCATCACATCGAGCAAGAGCTGGACCGTGCCATCCTCGCCGGACCCTCCGTGAAGGCAGTTGAACGCGACGTCGATTCCACCAAGCTGCGGGACGAGATCGTCTAGGGAGTCGATCGAGATCAGCGACGCACCGTGGCCGTTCTCCGTTAGGGCCTGGAGGACGTGAGAGCCCGAGATGAGAGAGATGTCCCGCTCTGGCGAGTCACCTCCGGCCAACACTCCGATTGTTCGTCTGCCCGTCAAGCGCTCTCCTCCGATGGGGCGAGTATAGTCTCCTCTACTGTTCCTTTCAAAGTGGAAATGCCGTTGTGAAGAGCATTCCGACTCGCAGCAGAGTCCCTTGACACCCCCGAAGGAGGCCGATATACTCCACAAGCTGTTGGTCCTTGAAAAGTGGATAGCGTGGTAGCGTGTTCGCGTATGCGAACGCGAGAATCACTTGTTCTGACTCAAACGGATCAAATACTTTAACCAAGAGAGTTTGATCCCAGCTCAGGATGAACGCTAGCGGTGCGCTTAACACATGCAAGTCGTGCGATCGAACCGGACTGACCACCCTTCGGGGTACGATGACCGGTCACGGAGCGGCGGACTGGTGAGTAACACGTAGCTAACCTACCCTCTTGATGGGGACAACCTTCTGAAAAGGAGGCTAATACCCGATGTTGTGCGGGGTCGATGGACCCCGTTCCAAAGGCGGTTCTGCCGTCGCAAGAGGAGGGGGCTGCGCCCTATTAGCTTGTTGGCAGGGTAATGGCCTACCAAGGCGATGATGGGTAGCTGGTCTGAGAGGATGACCAGCCACATTGGGACTGAGATACGGCCCAGACTCCTACGGGAGGCAGCAGTGGGGAATATTGG
>CBFCYU010000232.1:0-2589 GCA_965602415.1 uncultured bacterium
CGCGGGAAATGGGTCATAGCTACATTGGCCCGGAGCATATCCTGATTGGATTGGCCGAGGAACGTGAAGGAATGGCCGGCGACATCCTGGCGAAGTACGGGCTGACGCCGAATGCTCTGAGACAGAAGACGGTGAAGACTGTCGGGCGCGGAGCGGAATCAGGGAGGGTCGAACCGTCGGCCAGTACGCCGAACCTTGAGAAGTACTCTCGCGATCTGACGAAGCTGGCGACGGAAGGGAGGCTGGATCCCGTCATCGGGCGCTCAAAAGAGATCGAGACAACGATCGAGATCCTCGCCCGGCGCAAGAAGAACAATCCCGTGCTCATCGGCGAGCCCGGGGTCGGAAAGACCGCGATCGTCGAGGGGTTGGCCCAGCGGATCGCCCACGATGAGGTACCTGAGGTGCTTGCGGGCAAACGCCTCGTTGAACTCAACGTCAACGCACTCGTTGCAGGGGCGAAGTATCGTGGCGAGTTTGAGGAGCGGGTGAAGCTCGTGCTGGACGAGATCGTCGCCAACGAAGAGGCGATCATCCTGTTCATCGATGAGCTTCACACGATCACGGGGGCCGGCCAGGGAGGTGGGGAAGGCGGTCTCGACATCGCGAACGTCTTCAAGCCTGCATTGGCGCGGGGTGAGCTTCATCTCATCGGAGCGACGACACTCAATGAGTACCAGAAGCACATCGAGAAGGACGCCGCGCTGGAGCGAAGGTTTCAGCCCGTCTTCGTCTCGGAGCCGACCGTCGAGCAGACGCTAGCGATCCTTCGTGGCCTTCGCGATCGGTACGAAGCACACCACAAGATCAGGATCACGGACGAAGCGATTACGGCGGCCGCAGAGTTGTCCGACCGCTACGTCTCCAACCGATACCTTCCGGACAAGGCGATCGATCTCCTCGATCAGGCGGCGGCTCGAGTGCGCATTCAGTCGACCTCGCGCCCGCCGGAATTGCATGAGCTGGATGTGGCGATCAGACAGCTGAACCGTGAACTGGACTATGCCAAGTCACGCAAGGAGTACGACAAGGCGCAAGGGCTCGAAGACGAGATCGCAGAGAAGGAAGCCGAACGGGACGAAGGTGCAGAGTCATGGCGAAAGCAAACGGCGACGGGTACACCTGAGGTTCGTCTATCGCACATTGCCGAGATCGTCGCCACGCTTACGGGGATTCCCGTCAGTGAGCTGACGGCCGAAGAGAGAGACAAGCTGCTGAAGCTGGAAGAGCGGCTGCACGAGCGGGTCATCGGACAGGAGGAGGCGATTCGTGCGGTCAGCGAGGCCGTCCGTCTTTCGCGTACCGGGCTTCAGGAGTCCGGACGGCCGATTGCCGCCTTCCTCTTCCTTGGGCCGACGGGAGTAGGAAAGACCGAACTTGCCCGATCGATTGCGTGGGTCATCTTCGGTGACGAAGACGCGCTGATCCGGATTGACATGAGCGAGTACATGGAGCGCCATGCCGTGGCTCGCCTGATCGGCGCCCCTCCAGGGTACGTGGGGTATGAGGAGGGTGGACAGCTGACGGAGCGGGTTCGACGTAGGCCGTACAGCGTTCTTCTTCTGGACGAGATCGAGAAGGCGCACGTGGACGTGCAGAACGTCCTCCTTCAGGTCTTCGACGACGGACGGCTGACGGACGGGAAAGGGCGGGTCGTCGACTTCACCAACACGATCATCATCGCGACCAGCAATCTTGGCGCAGAGTTGATACAGGGGAATCTGCGGGCGGACACAAACGCAGCCATGACGTACGAGGGGCTCAAGGAGAAGCTGATGGAGGTGGTTCATCGGCACTTCCGTCCCGAATTCGTCAACCGGATCGACGACATCATCGTCTTCCATTCGCTATCGCAAGAAGAGATCTCCCAGATCGTGGAACTCCAGCTCGATCGCGTGAAGCGGACCGCGAAGGGTCAGGACATCGAGCTTGACTTCGATCGGTCACTCGTCGAACACCTCGCTGACGTTGGTTATCGACCCGAGTTCGGCGCCCGTGAGCTGAAACGTCGGATTCGCACAGAGGTGGAATCCAGACTAGCAAGCGCGATGTTGGAAGGTGAGTTGTCCGAGGGTGATGATGCGACCATTGCCTATGACCGTGAGAAACGTCAGGTTCAGGTTTCACGGCGCGATCCATCTGCGAAGGCGTCCGCGAAAGGCGATTCGAACGCGGTGGAGGATTCTCTTGCGGACTAGACCGCTCTTGTCCTTGGATCCGGCAACGACGCCTAAACGCCCTCTGAAAGCCGGAGAACCCTAGGGGATTCGAAGGCGAAGAGGCTGTCGCACCTCTCAGCTGCATGCGATTCTCTGCCTCAGTGCCCGTGGCTACGGAAGAGCTGACCGTGCCTGCAATGCGTGGGTTTCTCTGGAGCCTGGGGGATTCGAACCTGCTCATCAAGGCCATCGAGACCAGCTCAAGAAGCATCGAACTGAACTTCCCGTGGTGCGCGCGTGGCCCGTTCCGGACTACATTCCTACAAGGCGAATCCACAGGATTCACTCAAGGACAGGAAGGCACAGCCTTACGTCAATGAAGGCGCATTGAGTTCCCGAATCCCTCACGAAAGGTCAAAGAACGGGATCT
>CBFCYU010000233.1:0-2564 GCA_965602415.1 uncultured bacterium
TCGCCCAGAGGACGTCCGCTCCTTGTGTGTTGGCGGAGAAGCGAGTGATCATCATCAGACGTCGCGAGCGTCCTTCTCCGGCCAAGGGCCGTTCTTCACGTTGCTACCCGCCCGAAACTGACCCCGGTTGCTCGACAGAGGCGCGCAGGATCAAGTCCCCCGGTGCAACGGCTCTGGGGACACGGCACTCGATTCTTGTGACTGCCGCCGTGAGTGTTGCGCACGTGAATTGGCGCTAGCACGCCGCAATATCTTAGTCTAGCTACCGACGTAGCTGATGCAGCTGGTCGGGCCAGCGGAGGTGACCGACGTGCAGAGCCAGATGTATGACGTTCTGATTGTGGGGTCGGGCGCAGGCGGAGCAACCGTAGCCAGAGAGCTCGCCAAGCGAGGGAAGAAGACCGCAGTCATCGAGAAGGGGACGTACGCGAAGAAGCTGGGCAGCTTCCGGCACACGCTTCCGTACTTCGACGTCAACACGATCACCAAGACGCCCAAGAAGTCCAAGGAGGGGGTGATCCTCTGGAGGACGCTGATGGCAGGTGGATCCACCATTGTCTCCTGCGGAAACGGAACGCGCTGTCTGGAAGAAGAGCTCGCCGATCTTGGGGTGAGCCTGGACAGCGAGTACAGCGAGGCAGAAAAGGAAATGCACGTCGCTCCCATCGACGAGGGCCTTCTATCCGAGGGATCACGGCGCATTCGTGAAGCCTCTCAGGCATTGGGGTATCGAATGGAGCCGATGCCCAAGTTCATCGACGCGGCCCGATGCAAGAAGTGCGGGCAGTGTGTCTTCGGCTGTCCGAATGATGCCAAGTGGACGGCCACGCGGTATCTGGACGAGGCCGTGGCTGCGGGAGCCGACGTCCTCTACGGGACGACCATCGAGAGAGTTCTGATCGAGAACGGGAGGGCCCAAGGCGTCCAAGGGACGGGGCCGAAAGGAGTCTCAGTCGAGTTGCGTGGGGACGTCGTCGTCCTCGCCGCCGGCGGATTGGCGAGCCCGGTCATCCTTCAGCAGTCGGGCATTGAGGACGCGGGTCGGGATCTCTTCATGGATCTCCTTGTCAACACGTACGGCGTTGCGGAAGGAGTCAACATGCTGGGCGAGCCCCCGATGGCGCTGGTCGATCACGAGTTCTACGAGGACAAGGGATTCATCCTGTCCCCTTACGTGAACCATCACAGGCTGGTTCGATTCATGGAGCTCGGAGCGAAGGGGCTGACCATGCCCGCAAACGCGCTCCTCGGGATCATGACCAAGAGCAAAGACGACTCGGCCGGCCGGGTCCTCCCCGACGGTTCGGTGTCCAAACCGGTGACGGATGCGGATTGGGCGAGACTGCGGGAGGGATCCTCGATCTCAACCGAGATTCTCGTCAAAGCAGGGGCTAGGAGGGACTCCATCGCCGTCTCGGGTCCACAGGGCGCTCATCCGGGCGGCACGGCCGCGATCGGCAAGATCGTCGATGAGAATCTGCAAACGCGCGTAGCCAACCTCTTCGTGTGTGACGGCAGCGTTCTTCCCGTGGCCCCCGGGATGCCCCCGATTCTGACAATCGCTGCGTTGGGCAAGCGCTTGGCCAAACACCTGGCGGCGTAGAGACGGGGGCAGCGCTCCACGACACATCTACTCCCGAACGCTCGCACGCCCCCCTTCCTCTGGACCATGGGTCTTGGAGACCCGTTTCGCGTGCCTTCTTACGTCACCGAGAGACGACTCCCGGAGTAGCGTTCGTATCGCCGCTCGACGACAGTCTGGCGGATGCGGTCGACCCCTGTCCATACGTCTTCGAAGGACGTATACAACGGCGAGAGTCCGATCCGGAGGTTGTCCGGCTCCCGGAAATCGGGCAGGACATCCATCTCCTCGATCAATGCCCGATTGATTCGATACGCGTGCTGGTGGCGCAGGCTGATGTGCGCGCCGCGTGTTGCTGGATCGCGTGGGGAGGCCAACTCGAATCCAAGCGGGGACAGGATCGAGTCCACGAGACGCACCAAGTAGGACGTCAACTTCATCGCCTTCGCGTGAACCCGAGGGAGCCCCGCTTCGAGAAGCGGCTCGAGAGCCTCCTCCATCGCAAGCAGAGACAGAATCGGCGGAGTGCCGACCAAGAACCGGGCAATTCCCGCGGGGGGTTGGTAGTCGAGGTCGAAGGCAAAGGGAGAGCGGTGGCCAAACCAGCCCCAGATGGGGGACTGGGCCTGCTCCTGGAGTCCCTGCCTCACGTACTGGAACGCGGGGGATCCGGGCCCGCCGTTGAGATACTTGTATGTGCATCCTACGGCCAGGTCTACGCCCCAAGCGTCGAGTTCCACGGGGATCACTCCGACGGAATGACTCAGATCCCAGAGGACCAGCGCTCCCACCCGGTGGGCGTGCTCCGTGATGGCGGCCGCATCGTAGAGATGGCCGCTCTTGAACACGACATGGGAGAGGCAGACAAGAGCGGTGTCTTCGTTGATGGCGTCGAGCAGAGACTGTGGCTCGATGGTGATTCCGTCCGAGGAGGGGATCACTTGAAGTCGATGGCGGTCGCCCAACAGGTGAACACAGCCCT
>CBFCYU010000234.1:0-2546 GCA_965602415.1 uncultured bacterium
GCTGAGACACGAAGGAGTCGAGGTTGTGTTCGGCATGCCCGGAGGCGGGATCATGCCGACGTATCATCCACGGCAGGACTACGGACTGCGTCACGTTCTGATCCGGCACGAACAAGCGGCGGCCCACGCTGCGGATGGGTATGCCCGTATCTCCGGTCGCGTGGGTGTTGCGATTGCCACGTCGGGTCCGGGGGCGACGAATCTGACCACGGGTATCGCTACGGCGATGCTGGATTCGATCCCCCTCGTCTGCATCACCGGGCAGGTCGGCTCGTCTGTGATCGGCTCGGATGCGTTTCAGGAAGCCGACATCACTGGGATCACGCTCCCGATCACCAAGCACAACTATCTCGTCACACACGTCGATGATCTCGCTGAGACCATCCAGGAGGCGTTCTACGTCGCACGCAGCGGTCGCCCGGGGCCGGTACTGATCGATCTGCCCAAGGATGTGCAGATTGCCGAGACGGATGTGTTCAGCCCCCACCATGAAGTCCGACTGCCTGGCTACCGTCCGATCGAAGCACCGGACCCCGCCGCGGTGGACCGAGCGGCGGCGCTGGTCAATGCCTCTGTGCGTCCGGTCATCCTTGCCGGGCACGGCGTCGTACTGGCCGAGGCCGAGGCCGAGCTTCGGATCCTGGTGGAGAAGGCTGATATCCCGGTGGCGACGACGCTTCTCGGCAAGGGCTGCCTCCCTGACGATCACCCGCTGTCACTCGGGATGATGGGGATGCACGGGTCGGCAGGCGCCAACCAGGCCGTCCAGGTGGCGGACCTGGTAATCGCGATAGGGATGAGATTCGACGATCGCGTCACCGGGCGCCTCGCCGATTTCGCCGCAGGTGCGCTCAAGATCCACCTGGAGCTGGACGCGTCGGAAATCGGCAAGAACGTGCCGATCGACTTGGGCGTGCTTGGCGATCTCCGCCAATCGATTCGGGGAATGCTGAACACGGTCGAGCAAGCATCCCGAGGTCCGTGGCACGAGCGAATCGCCGTCTGGCGCGCCGACTCGGAAGACAGGGACATCCTCGCGCGCCCGGAGGGAGAGATCCTTGCCGCCCCTCACGTGGTCGATGGCATCCGCAGGGAGATGTCGGGAGACGCGATCGTTGTCGCCGACGTAGGGCAGAATCAAATGTGGGCGGCGCAGTACTTCCACACGGATCGAGGGCGTGCGTTCATCACGTCGGGAGGGCTCGGAACGATGGGGTTCGCGCTCCCAGCGGCCATCGGAGCGCAGATCGCGGCGCCGGGCGCCGAGGTGTGGGTCGTCGCCGGCGACGGCGGCTTCCAGATGAACGTCCAAGAGCTGGCCACCATCGTTCAGGAAAGACTCCCGATACGCATCGCAGTACTGAACAACGGATTCCTCGGCATGGTTCGTCAGTGGCAGGAGTTCTTCTTCGACAAGAGGTACGAGTCGACGCGCCTTCTGAACCCCGATTTCGTCAAGCTGGCGGAAGCGTACGGAATTCGTGCCTGGCGAGCCCGCAGCCCGGAAGAGAGCCGCAGTGCCATCGCGTCCGCCCGAACCCACGACGGCCCCGCACTGATCGAATTCCACGTCGCTGGTGAGGGTGAAGAAGGGAACGTCTACCCGATGGTTCCCGCAGGCGCGGCGCTCGACGAGATGATCCGACGGCCGGTCGCGGTTGATGCCCAAACGAGGAGGCACGAAGGATGAAGCGAACACTGGTCGCACTTGTGGAAGACAAGCCTGGAACACTGAACCGGGTCGCGAGCCTGTTCCGGCGCCGGGCATTCAACATCTCCAGCCTCACCGTCGGGCACACTGAGCAGGAGGGGATGTCGAGGATGACGGTCGTAGTCGATCACTCCCGCACGGACACCCGAATTGTTGAGGACAACCTCCGCAAGTTGATCCACGTGGTTCGCGTGCGGGACGTGACCGAGGAGCCAGCCGTGATGCACGACCTCGCCATGATCAAGGTCCGAACGTCGGAGGGTACTCGCGCGGAGATCATGCAGATCGTCAGTACGTTCGGAGGCCGAATCGTCGACATCGGACTGGAGACGCTGATGGTCGAGGTGACGGGCCCGGACGACCAAGTCGATCGCCTCGTCGATGTCCTTCGTCCTTTTGGCATCGCAGAGATGGTCAGAACCGGACGCGTTGCGATGGTTCGCAACGGTGACCCGAGTGAAGAGCGCAATCAAAGGAGTGGCAATGGCTGACGTTGACTTCGGTGGCGTGATCGAAAACGTGGTCACAAGACAAGAGTTTCCACTGGACAAGGCCCGCGAAGTGCTTCGGGACGAAACCGTCGCTGTTTTGGGGTATGGAGTCCAAGGACCGGCCCAGGCGCTCAACATGCGAGACAACGGAATCCGAGTTGTCGTGGGACAGCGCAGTGGAACGAAGACGTGGGACAAAGCAGTCGGCGACGGCTGGCTCCCGGGCGAGACGCTCCTCTCGATCGAGGAGGCTGCCAAGCAGGGGTCGATCGTCCAGTTGCTCCTCTCGGATGCGGCCCAGAAGGAGCTGTGGCCCAGCATTAAGCCGTGCTTGCAGGCGGGCG
>CBFCYU010000235.1:0-2542 GCA_965602415.1 uncultured bacterium
GCGGCGGCGATCGAGCGGCTGTCGGCCGGCCAGGATGGTATTCTCTTGGGCCTTCTCGAAGGTCGCATTGCGGCCACCCCCCTCTCGGACGTCGCCGGAAGGGTCAAGCCACTCGATCCCGCGTTGATCGAACTCGCCGAGGTCCTGGCGAAGTAGACGCGTAGCTAGCTCAGTAGTTTCTCGCCGACCATCCCGACGATGAACCCGAGCGTTGCCCCCAGTGCCGGAGTCCAGTGCCGCTTCATCCTCACCAGCGGAGCGATGTCCTGGAACACCAGATAGAGGATGCCGCCACCAGCGAGGAGCATCAGCGCACCGACGACTCCTCTTGCTGACTGCAGGACGAAGTACCCGAGAAGTCCCGCCGCGGGCCCCAGGAAGGTGAGCGCGAACATCATCGCCAGAACCCGACGCGGGTGAGCGTCGCCGGCGACCAGCTCCCTGTATGCGTTGAACCCCTCCGGTAGATTCTGCGCGCCAATGAAGATGGCGAGCAACACGCCGAGTTTCGGGTTGTGCGGGAAGACGGCCCCCATCGAGACCGCCTCCGGAAGGAAGTCCAAGAGCATCGCCATGAACTGAGCTCTCGAACTGCCGCAGCAGCTCAATCTCGCGTCGATCCACATGAACAGAAGCGATCCGGCGAGGAAGAGCGGAATTGCGAGCCACAGTGGCAGCGTTTCCAGCCCCATCGGCACCAGCGCGAACGCGACCGCCGCGACCAGGACACCGCCGCCGAACGCGATCGCGGTGTGAATCGCTTCTCGCACGATCTCCCGCCGGCTGCTCGGCAGGAAGCGAGCAGCCACGGCACCGACGAGGATCGTCAGGCCGGCCGCCCAACAGTAGATCGCGATCGAGAACAGCTCGCCCATGCGACTCCTTCTTCCTTCTGGCCCGCGGCGGGTGGCTCGCCCGCCATCAGCCTACGGTAGCAGCGTGGCGTCAGGCGGACAAGCCGAACATCGGATCTGGTTCTTGCATCCGCGGGGCACTCGGACCTTTTACGATAGGTGTTCACGGGAAGTGGGGCGAGGGAAAGATGAGTGTTCTTCGCCAGGCGAGAAATCTGACGGAGGAAGCCAGCTCCGAAGCGGTCTGCGTCTGGTTCAACGCATGGCAGTACGATCACGAGGCGTATTCTCTCGTCTCCCTAGTGGTTGAAATCTCCGCCCTGCCTACACTGTATCGTTCATGCTTCAGGGTGACACACTGCCGAAGATTCCAGCGAATGCCTCGCCCTCGGCAACCATCACCTGAACGGGATACGCAGCGGCGCAGAAGAACTGAAACTCACTCGGTCAGAGCAATTCCGCCGTCCTGCGAACTTCGCGCTCGCGGGGCTACTTCGGGCCGTTCATCTTCCTGACGATCGCGTGGCCGGCCCCTGATTGACGCTTGCCGCCCCGCAGGTAGTACCCGACCACGAATCCGACGACGAGAGAGAAGAACAGCAGGATGATTCGGGACATGCTGAGCCGCCAGAAGAGCACCTGAATGTCGACGACTTGCGTGCTCTGCAGGACGATGATGACGAACAGCAGAATCAGCGTCAACACCCCGATGAGCCGCCAGCGAATCCGTCGATTCTTCATGATGGAGCACGCTATGCCGAACGTATCGGGCCGTCAACTCACTCTACGGAAGCGGGACACCCGTCGAGCCTGACGTTGTGTCGTCGCGGTTCAACATCGACTTCCCTTCTTCATTCTGGCGGAAGATCCTTGATGTGCGATAGGCGAAGTCGATCTTCGGCGCCGCGATGAAGGCGTCGAGGATTGCCTCGCTGAGAGATTCTTGCGTCGTCCGGCGTGTTCTCGCTTCACACATGTAGCGGACGGTCAGCTCGATTCCGTCACTGACGATCCGCGTGTAGACGACCGGCGTTACATTCGCCGAGCGGATCAGGAACTTCGTCGACGCCTCGCGGATCCACCGCAGCGCTTCGGCACCCACCGTCTCTACCTCTCTTGAGGCGATGTCGCGGAGGATCCCCTTGGCCTCTCGCCAGTCGGATTCGAACGTTACCGTAATCGGGATTTCGTTCCACACGTAACTGAAGCCTTGCGTCACGTTGGTCAACGGTTCCGTGAACACCTTGCCGTTGGGGATGTGGACGATCCGACCAGTTGCCTGCTCTCCGGATCCCTCCTCCGCGGTTTCGAGGAGCGAGAACGTGGACATCCCGATGTCGATCACGTCACCGGTCTGGCCGTCGATGCGCACGCGATCGCCGATGGCGAACGGCCTGCGCCATCCGATGAAGACCCACCCGAACCAGTTAACGATGGGGTCGCGAAGCGCGATCGCAATTCCTGCCGAAACCAGTCCCACGTAGGTGACCAACGTCTGAATCCCCTCGATCCAGACACGGCCGATCAAGAGGATGCCGGCGACCGTCACAGTGTACCACGCGGCCTTGCGCCACCGATAGCGTGATTGGGGCTCATCCGTCTGTCGATTGACGACGGTCATCCAAACCCATCGGAGCAGCCATAGCGCGACAATGATGCCGATCGTCAGCAACAGTTTGGCCACAAGG
>CBFCYU010000236.1:0-2536 GCA_965602415.1 uncultured bacterium
TCGCGCTGGCGCCACGTCCTGTTCCTCATTCCACTCGGTCTGCTGATTGGCCTTGCCGTCGGCTGGATCTTCCAGGACCTGCTCTTTGGCGTCGCCGTCGGCGGTGGGATGGGCGTTGCGTTCGGTCTGCTGCTCTCACTGAGGAATCCCCGCTAGAGACCCCGTCACCAAGAGAACCGCCCCGGCATTGAGCCGAGGCAGCTTCAAGTTCGATCCGTATCCGTAGTTGGAGTCTGCTTTCGCTACAGCTCCATCATTCGATCGATCACGCTCTCGAGGTTCGGCAGACCGATCTCCTGCAGCTCGTAGCGTACGCGAGTTACCGGAACCTTGAACGTCAACAACCGGCCGAGGTCGATCGGTGTCCCGATGACGACGGCGTCGCAGTCGGCGCGATCGACCGTCTCCTGGAGATCGCGGATCTGCTCTGCACCGTACCCCATGGCAGGGAGCAAGCGGCCGATCTTCGGGTATTTGCGAAACGTGTCGGCGATCGAGTCGACGATGTAGGGGCGAGGATCGACGAGTTCCTCCGCACCGAACCGCTCCGCGGCGATCACGCCGGCTCCGTACTGCATGCCGCCGTGGGTCAGCGTTGGGCCGTCCTCGATGACCAGGACACGCTTGCCTCGGATGATCGAGGGGTCATCGACCTGGATTGGCGACGCCGCCTCGATGATCGTGGCGTGCGGGTTGTGGTCGTGGATGTTGTCGCGCACGAACTGGATGTCGTCGAGCGACGCGGTATCGACCTTGTTGATCACGACCACATCGGCCATGCGCAGGTTGACACCGCTCGGGTAGTAGAGCAGCTCGTGCCCGGCGCGATGCGGATCGACGACGACGATCGACAGATCCGCCTTGTAGAACGAGAAGTCGTTGTTCCCGCCGTCCCAGATGATCACGTCGGCCTCCTGCTCGGCGGCACGGAGGATCTTCTCGTAGTCGACGCCAGCGTAGACGATCGTGCCTTTGTCGATGTGCGGCTCGTACTCTTCGCGCTCCTCGATCGTGCACTCATGCACGTCGAGGTCGTCGTACGTCTCGAAGCGCTGAACCTCTTGCGCGACGAGATCGCCGTACGGCATCGGATGTCGGATGACAGCCAGCTTCTTGCCCTTGGCCTTGAGGATGTCGCAGACGCGGCGCGTCGTCTGGCTCTTGCCTGCACCGGTGCGGACGGCGGTGATCGAGATCAGCGGCTTCGTCGACGCGACTGCTGTTGAGGCCGGGCCCAGCAGCATGAAGTCGGCGCCGGCCGCGTTGACTGTTGCCGATCGCTCCATCACGTACTGATTCGAGACGTCGCTGTAGCCGAACACGACGATGTCGATGTTCTCGGTCTCGATCAGAGCGGGGAGCTCGTCCTCGCCTCGGATGGGAATCCCCGCGGGGTACAGCTCGCCGGACAGCTCAGGGGGATAGGTGCGTCCTTCGATGTCCGGGATTTGCGTCGCCGTGAACGCGACCACCTCGTAGTCCTCGTTGCCGCGGAAGTACGTATTGAAGTTGTGGAAATCGCGCCCGGCAGCCCCCATGATGATGACGCGCCTTTTCATCTTCTGTTCCCCCTTTGCTGGTTGTGGTGGGATTATATCGGCCACCCGAAACCCCGTCCACGGCTCCGGTTGTCGATGGGAGAGCCGCGTCTTATGATCGTCTCATGTCCCTGGCCAATCTGATCACGATGTCGAGAGGAATCGCGATCGTGCCGATCGTCCTTCTGCTCGCGACTGGCCATCGTTGGGCGGCGTGGTGGCTGTTCGGATTCGCGTGCGCGACGGACCTGATTGACGGCTGGGTCGCCCGCGCGCGTGACGAGGTCACCCGACTCGGCAAGGCGCTCGATCCGCTGGTAGACAAGGCGCTCTATCTCTCCGTCTTGTTCACCCTGTTCGCCCTCGGAGACATCCAGACGTGGGCGCTCGTCCTGTTTCTCATTCCGCAGGCGGCCCTCGCACTCGGGGCGCTTGTTCTGCGCCTTCGGAGCAACGCGGTGCAAGGAGCGCGCATCCTCGGGAAGGCGGCGGCCTTCCTGTCGTTCATCGCGATCGCGTTTCTGATTGTCGGGTGGCCGGGTGGGAAGGAGATCCTCTACTCGGCGATTGGGCTAACCTACGTTGCGGCGACGGATTACATAATCTCGGGAGTGAAGCTGAAGAGAAACACGTAGGAGTGGCAGTTCGTCGCAGGAGCGCGATCCGTACGCTATTGGCGCACGCCGACTAGTCCAGCTCGGCGCTATCGCGCCAGGGCAGCTCGTTGAACGGATACCGTGGAAACTCCGACGGCACGGGCGCCTCGAAACGAAGTGGTGTCTCGGTTTCGGGATGTCGCACACCGAGACGCCACGCGTGCAGCATCAGGCGCCTACGCTTTGCAGCGTAGGCGGATCGCCCTTGGGGGACGTGTGCTGCCTGAGCCTGTTCTCTAGAGCGTGGGGTACCATAGACAGTGTCTCCTGGCTGCTCCTTCGGAGCAGCGATCGCCCTGGGGCGACGCATGCCGCCTTGGGCTGTTTCTCTAGGCGTTGCGG
>CBFCYU010000237.1:0-2536 GCA_965602415.1 uncultured bacterium
TGCGCTTGATGATATGGGTTGGGGGGGCCCACCCCGGCCCCCGTGGGGGGCGGGGCCGGGGGCTCGACGGCCCCACCGCCGACCCATGGCTCGGGGCGCGTGAGCCCCTTGTCGTGGATGTAGTCGAGCAAGTACTTGAGTGCGACGGTGGGCCGCTTTTCGATTGCCGCGGAGACGGCGGAGATGGATTCGCCCCGGTCGAACCGGCCGTACGCGATCCCACGCGTCAGGTCGACGGTTGGGCGTGACCGCTTGCGAGCTCGCTTCGGTTTCGGGACGGGCCTGATGGCGGGATCCACGTCGAGTTCGAGATCGTGGCTGCGGGCGTACTCGCAGACCGTCGCGACGAACCGCTCGCCGTGCTGCTGTGCCTTCTTCTGGCCGACACCGTTCACTTCGAGGAAGCCCTCGACCGACGAAGGCCGGCGGCGCGCCATGTCTCGGAGCGCCGCGTCGCCGAAGACGATGTACGCGGGGACCGACTTCTCTTTCGCGATCTCGCGCCGCAGCTCGCGGAGCGTGTCGAACAGCCCGCGGTGAACTCCGTCCCACGAATCGTCGGCGATCCGCTTGTGAACACGTTCGGCCGGCTTGAGGAGACGCGGCGTCTCATTGCCGCGGATCACCCTCCAGCCGCGCTCGGTGATCGCGAGGACGTTGTACTCGCCGCGCTTCTCGAGGTACCCCTGCCCGACGAGCTGCTCGATCCAATCGCGCACAAGTTTCTTGGTGCGTTCAGCGAGGAGACCGTACGTCGACAGCTCGTCGTGCCGGCTGTCGAGGATTCGCTGCTCACGCGACCCGGTTAGCACGCCCGCGGTGTAGTCGGCGCCGTAGCGCTCGTCGAGCCGGAAGACGCAGGAGAGGATCTTCTGCGACGAAACGAACGCGTCGTCATCGAGCTCCAGATCGCCGAAGCACACGTCGCAGGCGTTGCAGCTCTCGCCGTCCAAATCCTGCCCGAAGTATTGCAGGATGGCACGGTGCCGGCACGTCACGCCGGACGCGTACGCTGCGATATCGCCGAGTTTGGCGAGTCCGACTCTGCGCGCCTCCTCCGAACCAGATTGCCCGATCAGGTACTTCCAAGTCCCATAGTCGCCCGATCCGTGCAGGAGGACGCACTCGGCGTCGAGTCCGTCACGCCCGGCGCGGCCGCTCTCCTGTTGGTAGTGTTCGATCGATTTCGGCATTCCGGCGTGAATCACGGCGCGTACGTTCGACTTGTCGATCCCCATCCCGAACGCAACCGTGGCGACGATCGTGTCGACATCCTCCGTGATGAACGCGTCCTGAGCCCGCCTTCGCTCCTCGGCGGTGTGCCCGGCGTGGTAGGAGGCGGCGCTGTACCCGGCCCGCGTCAGCCGATCTGCGAGGTCGTCGGCGTCGGCACGGCGGATGCAGTAGACGATACTCGATTCGTTACGGTGCCGGTCGAGCACATCGGTGACTTGGCGGACGACGTCGATCCGCCGCTCGACGCTGTAGATCAGATTCGGGCGATCGAACGATCCGACGATCACCTCGGCGCGATCGAGGTTCAGCTGCTCGGCGATGTCGTTGCGCACATGTTGCGTCGCTGTGGCGGTGTAGGCGTGGATAGCGATGTTCGAGAAGACGCGCTTCAACTGCCCAAGCTGTCGGTACTCGGGGCGGAAGTCGTGCCCCCACATGCTGACGCAGTGCGCCTCGTCGACGGCGATGAACGACAGCGTTCGCTGCTTCAGGAACCGAAGGAATCCGTCCATCATCAGGCGCTCCGGCGAGACGTAGAGAACCTTCACCTCGCCGGCGCGAAGCCGGGCGACGACATCGTCCTGATCGGCCTCCGTCTGGCTGCTGTTCAGGCAATCGGCGGCAACGCCGCACTCGATAAGCGCGTCGACCTGGTCCTTCATCAGCGAGATGAGCGGCGACACGACGATCGCCATCCCCGGGAGTCGAACCGCGGGAGCCTGGTAGCAGACGGACTTCCCTCCACCTGTTGGCAGGACGACGACGGAATCGCGATCGGCGACGACCGACTCGATCGCTTCGCGTTGCAGCGGGAGAAAGCGCTCATAGCCCCAGTGTTGCCTGAGAATCTCAGCGATCCGTTCCACGCATTCACCACCCCCGGAAGCGAACTCCGAGCCGACATGGTAACGGGGGGATTGGACGATGTGCCAGCTTCCTGATGGTCGGGGTCGAAATCGGGCGACACACACCGTTGCTTCTGAGAAGCCGACGCACGACTTCTCATCCTCCGAAGGCCATGGGTATGTCGAGACGTGCAGCTAGGAAGTGGGGCGGCCACCGGAAGGAAGTGCTCGCGGAGTTGCGGTGGCCGCCATCCAAGGAGGACACATTGGTACCCCCTCGGAATCGAGACTACCGTGCAGTCCGGTGCGTGTCTCAGACGCGTGAGACCAAACTCTCAGACACACGTCCGCGCAAATGTCGCCACGCATCTGGCAATTCCCACTGCAGACCAACATCCTCCGAGTCCCTCTCGCCGAACGTCTAGGGTCCTCTCACCACGCCAAGCTTTCCGATG
>CBFCYU010000238.1:0-2532 GCA_965602415.1 uncultured bacterium
GGCGTGACCGGACTGACGATGGAGGTTCGTGTCGGGACCTCGAGGCAAGCGGTGGAGATCCCCGCTACGGAAGACCTTGCACTGTTGGACAACAACCTGATCGGCCAGTACGCGGTCCTGCTGATGGCGATCCGCGCCGAGGCGCTCGATCGGGAGTTCACGGCGGCGATTCCGCAAGTGCTGCTCTCACTTCCGGCGAAGGTCAACGGCCCGAACTCGATCGCGTTCCAATCCGGTGACGACACCTTTGCGGGGAAGCGATTCGACCTTCAGCTAGGTGACACGGCGATCATGTTGATCGAGTTCGACGGCCATCTCGCTGGCCTGTTCAACCGGACCCAGAACACGGCCGGTTACGACGTCTCCCTCTTCCCGGAGGGAATCGAGATCGTGTCCGAGGAGGAAGCCCGCGTAGAGGACGTCGACGAGCGCGATGTCGCCTTCGCCAGCGATGGGTTGACCCTGATGGCCACGCTCGCCCTGCCGACGGAAGGAGACGGCCCGTTCCCGGCGGCGCTGTTCCTCCACGGATCGGGACCGGTCGACCGTGACGGGAACGCGGCCGGGTTGGAGATGGACGCGTATCGGCAGCTGGCACACGCACTCGCTCGTGCCGGGATCGCCTCGTTCCGGTTCGACAAGCGGGGCGTTGGGGAGAGCGATGGCGATTCGAGCCTCGCCTCTCGAACCGACCTGCTGAGCGACGCCCGTGCCGCGCTCGACGGGCTGCGTTCGCAGCCGGAGATCGATCCGGCTCGATGCATCCTGATCGGACACAGCGAGGGCGCGTATCTCGCCCCGATCCTGACGGTCGAGGACGAGACGGTCGCCGGGATCGTCCTCCTCTCCGGGGCCGCCCGATCGCTCGATCTGATCACGCGGTGGCAGGTCGAGACGCTGCTTCGGCAGCGGGGTGTCGACGGCGAGGCGCTGGGCGCGGCGATGGCGCAGCAGGACCAGTACACTGCGTTTGTCGAGACCTCGGAAGGGGGTTGGGGCGACTACTCCGTCGAGCAGATGCAGGAGGCGATGCCGTGGCTGACGGAGGAGGCGGCGCTCCAGTTGAAAGCGACGCCGCTGTCGCTCGCGTGGCTTCGCGAGCACTACCTCGACGAGCCGACCGAGACGATTGGCGCCGTCGGCGCCCCGGTGTTGATCGTCAACGGCGAAAAGGACGCGCAGGTTCCCGCGTCGGAGGCGGCGCTGCTCGAGGAGATCCTCGCTGAGGGTGGGAACGATGACGTGACGGCAATCGTCCTGCCTGACCTGAACCACCTCCTGAGGCATCACCCCGAGGAGCCGAACCTCATCTATCGACATCTCGATGAGCCGGTCGACCCGCGCGTCCTCGACGCGGTCACCGGGTGGGCCGCCGAGCGACTTCTGTGACCGGTTCGATCACCGATCGTCGAGTCGTCAGAGCACATCTTGCCGAGGCCGGGGTTCGTCCGAGCAAGAGGCTGGGGCAGAGTTTCCTTGCCGATGATGGTGTCCTGGCCAGCATCGAACAGATCCTCGCTCGAGTGAGTCCCGAGACGATTCTTGAGATCGGTCCCGGCCTCGGCGCGGTCACCGAGGTGCTCCTTCGTCATGCGCACAAGGTCGTCGCGGTCGAGGTCGACGGGCGCCTTGCCGCCTCACTCGTTGAGCGGCTCGGTGCAAGTGAGGGGCTCGAGGTTCGCAACGAGAACGTCCTAAAGCTCGATGTCGCGCGCGCTCTCGACGATAGGCATGCCTATGTGGTCGGAAGCCTTCCCTACCGGATCACCGCGCCGATCCTCAAGTGGCTGATCGGCCAGCGTGACGTCCTCTCAGGGGGATTGCTGATTACCCAGCGTGAGGTGGCGGAGAAGATCGCCGCCAGCCCGGGAAAGGAGGGCTCGGCATTGGGAATCCTCGTTCGGGCCTACGCGGAGGTCGACATCATCCGCCGGGTCAGCAGGGGGAGCTTCTTCCCGGTCCCGGAGGTCGATTCAACGCTGTGGAGTCTCTCTTTTCGGGAGAGTTCTCGATTTGCGTCCGATGCGGAGGCCTTCTTCGCGGTTGTCCGCGCGCTTTACGGGACCCGTCGGAAGATGATCCGCGGCGCGCTCCGTGCGCTCTTGCGGGCCGAGGTGATTGGAGCGGTGCTTGAAGAGGCGCGGATCGATGGGACCGTCAGGGGAGAAGAACTCGATTTCGAACAACTTGACCGGCTGGCGTCCGCTGCCGCGCAATGGCTCGACACTCCCTGATCACCCGCTTCGCTGATAGACAGACTGTTTCAGGGAACCGGTCCGCCGCCCTTGAAACGAGCAAGCCCGTTCGGTAGAGTTCTGCCACGCGCGGCCCGCGGATACCTTGACAGGTTCTGGGGGCTGTGTTACGATCGAGTTCTGTTGCGCAGCGAAAGCTGCTGCGCTGCTCCTTGACAAGTGAATAGAGTGTGTGCCGCATAAGCGCAGTAAGGGCAAACGGTGGACACCTTGGCAGTCGGAAGCGATGAAGGACGTGGCTAGCTGCGATAAGCCTCGGGGAGCCGCTAAGCAGGCT
>CBFCYU010000239.1:0-2496 GCA_965602415.1 uncultured bacterium
CGTCTGCGTCGAGATCGACGACGGTCTTCCCCCGCTTGTAGTACGCCGCGAAGGCGTGCTGCAGCAACGCCCGGGCGATCCCACGGCCGCGCCATGCCTTTCGGACGGCCAGGACGAAGATGTACGCGAGGTCCTCGCCCTCCGGGCGCTTGGATGATCCATTGCAGGCACCGATGATCTCGTCTCCGTCACACGCAATGTGCCAGTTCAGCGGATCGAAGGTCGGATCCTCGTGGACCCAGTGCGTCCACTGTTCCAGTTCCTCGTCGAGATCGTTTTCGACATGGCCCCAGTGATCGCGAAACGCCTCACGAACCGCAATCGCGGTCGGACGCAAGTCGACCTCCGGATCGAACGGCCGGATCACGATGCCCGTGGGAATCTCGGGCGGCGCGGGTGGCTCACTCATCTCGATCCGCAGGCGAACGAAGTGGCGTACCAACTCATATCCGTGGCGAGCGAGCAGCTCCTTCCGGGGCAGATCCTCGCTGAACGCCCCGTGCGTAACGATCACACGGGCGTCGCGCGGCGCGAACTCGATGGCCCCCTTGGCTCGGGATTCCAACCAGAGGAGCAACGCCTCTTCGAGCGCCGGATCGCTGTGATCCGGGTGAACACGCGAGAAGCAGCCAACGCGCACGTGGGGCTCGTTGGTGTCCCATACCGACGCGTAGGCGGTCAGCGACCCGTCCGCGATCACAACCAGGGAATCAGTCTCGAGATTGAAGCCCGGCGATTGCCAATCAGCTCGCTCTTCCTCCACGTCATGAGTGGCCATCCCCTCCATCCTCATCGCCCATGCGTTGCACAGTGCGCAGACGGCCTCGGCGTCCTCAAGCCTCGCCGGACGCACGACGTAGTCCGGACTTAGCTTCCTCAACTCACTCAACATGATGATCTCCTTGGGGTCCTCTGTCCGCCGGGACTGGTGGCGAAACAGTCCGAATCCCCGGACGGGTTGGCGTTTCGTCTGCGCGTGGGGTGCGGCGTGTTGCCGCGAGGTCGGCCTAGGCCGAGAGGGTCTTTGCGAAGCGGCTCCAGGCAGACGAGGTCGCGCAACGCTTTGTTTGGTCAGTGGTCATCGCAACCTCCTGTTCTGTGGGCCGTTCTCCGTGTGTATGAAGAGCCGCCGAGGCGGCCTGTCATGCGGTCGTAGGCAGGCAGTATAGCGACGAGACACCATCGATCAAGCCCACCTATCTGGGAGCCGATGGGGCTTGCGCCGACCAACGTCGGACGAGGTGGCTCTCATCCGGTACCCTGTCCGGACACACGCGAAACACTTCGGGACCTCCCGAGGGCGGGGTCCTTGGACGGGAGGGCATTGTGTTCACCATCATCGACCTGACGCAAGCGCTGAGCGCCGAGAGCCGCAGCTATCCGGGAGACGTCCCGGCGTGGACGGCCGAGCGCATCGACCTTGGCAGCCCCGTGGCGACCGTAACGCGCTTCTCCGGATTCGATCCTCACGGAGGGACGCACATGGATGCGCCGCTGCACTTCGCGCCGGAGGGCGTTGACATTGCCGCGCTGCCGCTTCGCCTGTACCCGACGGTTGTCGTTTCGATTGACGGGCTTCGGGTCGAAGCGGATTCGATCCCGACGGACTGCGCCGGCCGCGCGGTACTCTTCTCGACCGGATGGGAAGATCGCGCCGGGACGCCCGGATACTACGAGGGCTTCCCGTCGATCACGGGCGACGCAGCGCAGTTGCTCGTCGACCGGGGGGCCGGGCTCGTCGGATTGGACTCGCCGAGCGTCGATAGCGGGGCGGAGCATCCGACGTATCCGGCGCACGAGATCCTCTGCGGCGCTGGTGTGCCGATCGTCGAGGGTCTGGTGAATCTCCGCGCGCTGCTCTCTGTGAAAGGAGAGGTGCTGTTCGCTGCGTTCGCTCTCAAGCTCAGCGGGTTGGAAGGGTCTCCCGTCCGCGCCGTGGCGCTGGTACGAGGGTAGGCAGGACATGACGTTCTGGTTCAACCATAGGGGCATGAAGTGACGGATCCGCAACACAACTCTGCTCTTGATGAGCTAACTCGCCTCGGCCAGGGGCGCACGGCCGAGATCTTCGCTTGGGAAGACGGTCGGGTACTGCGTTTGTTCCGAGAGGGGGCTTCTCGCGAGTGGGTGCAACATGAGATGGAGGTCTATCGTTGCGTCAATCGGGCGGGGATTTCTTGCCTGGCGGTCTATCCCGCAGAATCGGAGGACGGGCTGATCGAGATCGACGGCCGGTTCGGCTTCGTCATGGATCGGATCGACGGGCACTCGATGCTCGAGGTAGTGGCCGGCAAGCCGTGGCGACTGTGGCGCTACGCGCGGTGGTTCGCGACACTGCATCGGACGATCCACTCCACCGTCGCACAAGAGTTGCCCTCTCAGCACGAGAGATTCCACCGCGTGCTGGACCGGATCTCGGATACCGTCGGCTCCGGGATCGCAGATCGGGTTCGAGGCGTTGTCGACAACATGTGGACGGGAGACGCCGTCTGTCAC
>CBFCYU010000240.1:0-2493 GCA_965602415.1 uncultured bacterium
AGTCGACCGACAGCCCGGCGCCCTCACTGAACGTCGACCGGCGGACGTGGGTGCCGAGGACGTGATCGATCTGGTCGGTGATCTTTCCGGAGAACCTGTACGGGAAGACGCCGTCGGTCTCCGTCAGGCTGACCGCGAAGAGCGTGTCGATCTCGCTCTTCTGACTGAGATCCAGATATCGGTCCCACGCGAAGTCGATCGTCGAGCCGAGCGTGGGACCATCCTCCATCGGGGTCGTCGCCAGGTTGATCCCGAGATCGTCTCGAATCAGCGTGGTGGCGAGCGGATCACCGATCACGTTGTCCCAGACGTGCTGGAGCGACGCGCTGAGGGAGAGAGCCGTCAGCCGTAGCCGATGGGAGACCTCGATTCCCGCCGAGTCTGCCCGCGATCCCGGGAAATACGTTCCGACGGAGAAGGCGGTTCCGCTGAAGAAGAACCCGGAGGTGTTGATCTGTGTGTTGAAAAGGACGGAGCGGCTGGAAAGGGACCCGTCGATTCCGAGGGCCCCCTCGATCCGAATCGTCCAGCCCTCGAGCGGCTCGGCGCTCGCCGTCGCGCTCCAGACTGACTTGTACGTCGGCGCCGGATCGCGGATCCCAAGGTAAGCGAAGCCGAGGTTCACTTCGTCCGGCCCGAGCACGAGACGCCCGGCGAAGCGCGTTTCGTCGTTCGAACCGCCCCCGATGATCGACAGATCGAACAGTTCCTCGTCGATGATCATCGAGCCGCCACGGCACGAGAGGCGTAGGAGATCGGTCAGGCGCTGCGAGACGTCGCCGATCGTGTACGTGATCGGGCTCCGCCGGTAGAGAACCGAGAACGATCCGAGTTCGAGCGGATCGGGCCCGAGCGGGTCCGACAGGCTCACGTTCGACGAGAAGAAGCCGCCCTTGATCTGGCCGGACGTGGAGAACGTCAATCGGCTCGAGAAGTCTCCGGTGAGGACGTTCTTGTCGAGCGAGAGCCGGATACGCGCCGGGAGAACCTCCATCAGGGTGCTGCCGATGCGCTCAGGTCCGGGCGGAAGGACCGTTGTGAACACGACACCTTCGGCCTCCACGCCATCGTATAGCGTCGAGTTCGCCGTGACGGTCAGAACGTCGCGGCCGGGGGACGTATCGGCCGGCACGTCGAGCCGGACGTGAATCGTAGCCCGCTCCTGCGGCGCCAGGTCGACGGCAGTCGATGACAGGATCGTCGAGAGCCGCTTTGACGAGGAAGCCTCAATCGAGAGCGAATCCTGGGAATTGCCCCGGTTGATCAGAACGAACTCGTATTCGACGCTCCCGCCCGGGGTGACGCCGATCCCGGTCGGCGAAAGGAGTTCGATCTCGCGGGTCGGTGCAACGACCACGAGCGCAACGGAGGTCGCGGTAAGCGCCGGGTCGTCCTGCGACGTGGCGGTCAGGGTCACGTCGTACTCACCGGCGGGCGCGTCGGGGGGGATCGTCAGAGTGATGAACAGCGTCTCTTCTCCGCCGGCCCCCACGATGATCGAACCCGGCGCGCCGAGGGCGCTCCATCCGGGCGGCGCCTCGAACGCGAGGAGATACGTGTCGGTCGCCGCGCCGTTGTTGGACACGGCAAAGACGTGCGTGACGAACGAGCCGGGGGCTTCCTCCTGCGGCGTAGAAAGGACCGCGATCTCCACCGCGGAGGCCGCCAGCGAACAGACACCGATGAGGAAAGCGGCAACGATGGCCACTCCCCTGAATCCCCTCAGACACGCCTGCATTTGTCGACAGGATATAGTTTGTGCCGGTTCCAGCAGGGGACCGGACCGCGCTTCGGAGATGACATTGGTCTGACCGGTGGGTGACCCGCTTCGGCTGCCTCGTATTGGGAGCCAAATGTCTCGGTGTGTCAGGTCATCCGCTAGGGCTGTGCCTCGACGCCGACGGGTAGGATTTCGATGGACCGCGGAGCGACCTGAGGGAGTGAGCCGCATGCTGGATGCCCAATTGCGCTGTGAGATCGTACTAACGGCCGAGAATCGGACCGGCCTCCTCGCCGAGATCAGTCGGCTCCTAAGCGACATGGGGATTAACCTGCTGTCGATCGCCCTTGTCGCCACTGACGACACGGCGGTCATCCGGCTTCTGGCCACGTCCCAGTCCCACGCCCGCGACGCCTTGCGAGAAGCAGGATTCGCGGTCGCGGAGCGGGATGTTGTCGTCATCGAGGTTCCTCATCACCCAGGGTTCGTCTGTCGCGTCAGCGAGGCCCTAGCGCGAAAGGAAATCTCGCTGGTCGATCTGCACATGACCGTGTCAGAGGAGGGGAGCACCGGAGTCGTGGTCTTTTCCTGCTCAGACAACGGACGTGCGGTGCAGATGCTTCGTGGCCGGTAGGACCGGCCACGGATCGCGCTGGAGCGAGGTATGCAGATCCCATCTCTTCTTTCGTGATCGGGCGCGGCTATGAAGCTTACCGTTCGCGGACGGTGAGACTATCCGCGGGTCGCCCTCTGGTGACGTTTGCAGCTCTGTC
>CBFCYU010000241.1:0-2477 GCA_965602415.1 uncultured bacterium
GTTCAGGACCCTACACGTCAATTCCCACTTTCCCACTTTCCCACTTTCGGCGTAGGGTCCCGAAAAGCGATGTACGTCTGCCGAACAGGCCGAACCGGAGATTGCGGCCTCGGAGCCTCCTTACGAGCGGGAGCGTCGGCAGGTCATAAGCTGGCAGCTAGTCGCCCGCGGGGGGTACACGGGACTGAATGAGAGGCGGCAGAAGGCCGTCCTTTTCCAGCCGAATCGCCATCGTTTGCTCAGACACAACGAATTCCCCAGCCAGACCTTCTACCATTCTGTGCCGAAGTGGGTGCCTCAGAAGACTGGCGTGATCAAGCCCGGCTGCTTTCGCTTCTTCTACACGCCGGATGAACCTGGCCTTCAAGGCCACCGGAGGCACAAGCACCAGCCCGGCGAACGCGTTTGCCTGGAATTCAAACCACTGATACTCGTCCCCTATGTCTGCCTGAACCCTCTTCCAGTCAGCTACCGACCCGATGGCGACAGCCTGGTACAGGTCGTCATGAAGCCAGTAGTGTCCGATCTCGTGCGCCAGGCTGAAGCGGTACCTCACGTTAACGAACTGAAGTACGAATTCGTCGATGAAGACCGAGCTCATGTCGCTCGCAAGAAAGGCATCGACGCCAATCTCATCCTTCAGGCCCGGAACCGGGATGATCTCCATCTTGAAGTCGAATTCGACGATCTCCTCAATCGGGATCGGGATTGAACTCTCAGGATGGTTTTCCGCGAGAAACTCCTCGGCGTGATGGCGCAACTCGTCGTAGGAGAGAATCTGCGGCTCGTAGGGCAACTAGGACTCCTTAATCATCTCGATCAGTCTATCGAGCTGTTCCGCGCTCAGTTGTTTGTTGTGCACCGTGCGCAGCAAGACCGGCATCCGGGACATGATCTCCTCATCCGCCAGGATCTCCTCTGACAGACGCCCATTCTCAGCTGCCGCCCTGTCCCTCAGAAGCTCTGCCTCCTGTGATGCCGGGTCGTACTCAAGAGCGAAGCAGATCCGGTCAAGAGCGTCTCGGGTCTGCGGCGGGTTCAGTCTTCCACGCTCGATCTTGCTCAGGTTTCCAGCGTCAACTTCAGCTCGGAGCGCAAATTCTCGAAGTCCCAGCCTCAGTACCTTCCTTCGCTCCCTCAACATGCTGCCAAACGTGTCCATGTCCTCTCCCGGTGTTGGTGTGTTGTACCAACAATACAACACCGTTGCGGAGTGTCAAGTTCCTCTCCGAGCCTGGCCACGTGCTCGACGAGAAGGGGTGTGACATATACCTCGACGAGGAGGCGGCTCAGGCGCGAGCATCATCCGGGCCCGTGGCGACGGACGGTCACCGTCGGTACGCCGCGGAGGCCTCCTCAGGAACGAAACGCACGGCGAGACGGGCATCCAGAGCTTCGGCAATCCGTCGCAGCATGCGGAGGGAGTGACCTTCGTAGTCGGAATCTTTCAGTGTATCGCGGTTTTGATATAAGCACATGCCAATCGGGCACCCTGAGTGGCCGGATACGGCCGGTTTGGCCGGTCGTGTAGAGGATGCTCAGTAGACTCAACACTCAGTCATCGGGAGGGCGGGACGCTGACCGAAGCAAGGAGCGGGCGTCGAGCGGAAGCTGACCCTGGTCTCAACAATCGCGGCTGCGACTTCCGTGCGACTTCCGTGCGACTCCCCTGCACTCCCCTGTGCGAGATCCTGCGCGCCATTCCTGCTCAGGACCCTACACGTCAATTCCCACTTTCGATGTAGGGGCTCGAAAAGGGCATGCGCCAGACGAGGAGGGGGCAGTTCGCTACCGGGCGGAGGACTTCGGCGTGAGCCGCGCCCGCACGCCCACGATCGTGACGCCGACCAGCTTCTCGGTCGCTTCGTCGTAGCGGAAGATCAGGCCGTCGCCGGCATCGACGCCGATCGCTTCCCGCGGCTCGTCCTGGGAGATGTACAGGACGTCGGCCTGGGAATCGTACTCCCACTCGAACGTGCCGCGCTCATCGAGGGGCTTCACCGACTCCATAAGACCTCCCTTCCAGGGCTCAGGCGCCGTGCAAGATACGCCGTAATGACGAAGCCGTCTGTCTCGCCGACTTCGCGGTACACTGCGACGACGAAAAGGTTGACTGCACCTGGTCCATTGTAGTAGCGGGCGGCGAGCAACGCACCGTAGTCGCCGCGCTGCACGATGTCCGGGGCGGCGATGGCACCCATGACACGCACGCGTTGCCAGCGCATCTCCGGATGTCGACGAACGATGTGCTCCCAGCGGTCCTCCGGGAGTCGGATCGGCACGCCGTTCCTCGAGTGAGCGATCTCCATGCCCCAGCGTCGACATGGCGATCACCAGAAACTCAACCGGGCCGGGAGCCGCCGTGCTGGAGTCGCCCTCGCCCCCCCCTGCGCTCGCGGCTGCGACTCCCCTGTGCACTCCCCTGCGCGCTATGCCTGTTCAGGACCCTACACGTCAATTCCCACTTTCCCACTTTC
>CBFCYU010000242.1:0-2472 GCA_965602415.1 uncultured bacterium
CGATGCCGCGCGGGACGACTCCCGCTGCTTTCCAGCGCTCGACGCGTTTCGCCGGAGCGCGGTAGGCGAGCTCGAGTTCTCCCTCTTGCTGGCCGAAGTTGGCGAGAGCCCTCTCGGCGAGCGTGACGGCGATCTCCCGATCCGATCCACCGTTTTGGCCGATCTTGTAGGCGCTCGCTACCTGGCGGAGCTTCACCGGGTCCTTGATCTCGTAGTCACTCGATTCGTCTCTGGCCGCAAGCAGGAGGGCATGCGCGACGTCCCGACCGTGATCGGAGTGAGCGGCGGCCCCCCCGGCGATCATCCGCACGAGATTCCGCGCGGCGACCGTGTCCACGTTAGCCCCACAGACACCGCGATCCGTCTTCCCGGGGATGATCCGACACGGCCCCATGCTGCAGATCCGGCAGCAGACTCCCTCGCCTCCGAACTTGCATTGGGGCTGCATCGCATCCAGCCGGTCCCACGCGGTCTCGTGCTGTCCGGCGTCAGCTTCGAGAACGTCAAGCGAGGCCTTGTCGATGCTTCGTGGTTTTTCGTTCGTCACCGTCTCCTCCTTCATCATCCTTGACGCATCAGGAACGCGCGGATGTACGAATCGCTGTAGATTTCCTTGTTGAGCATCAGCTCGGCCGTCGCCACGGCGGCGATCAGCTCTTCGTCGCAGACGTTGCAGATCGCCGCGTCGAGCCCCCGCGCCATCGCCATGACGAGGAACGTGCGGACGATTCGCCCACGCTCGGTTGTCTTCGACCCGATGTTCGATAGTCCAACCGAAATGTGCGGCGGTGGGTCGGACAAGTGCGTGTATTGCTCGATCGCCTCGAGGACGTACGGCACCTGCTCCTGCATGAACTTGATCGGCATCAGAATCGGATCGAGAATGATCTGGTCGGGGGCGAGTCCGCCCTCCATCGCCGCCATGAAGACCATCGCCCCGTTCTCGATCCGCCGCTCGACGTTCTGCGGGCTGCCCCGCTCGTCCATCGCCAGGCCGAGGAGCATGGCATTGTGTTTCACGGCGAGCGGGACGATCCGCTCCAGCTTACCCGGATCGGCGGTCGTGGAGTTGATCAGGACACCTCGGCCGTCGATGGCGTTCAGCCCGGCCTCGATCGCCTCGATCTTGGTGCTGTCGACCGAAATCTTCGTCGGGACGGCCTTCTGGACCGTCTCCACCAGCCACCCCATGTCCGCCGGATCGCGCGACGCGGCGCCGATGTTGACGTCGAGGTAGGTTGCGCCGGCCTCGGCCTGTGCCACGGCCCACTTCTCCACCGCGGTTGGGTCCTTCGTTCGGATCGCGTTCGCGATGTCCTTGAACCCGGCGTTGATCCGCTCTCCGATGAGGATCATCCGGCCCCACCCCCCATCAACCGAACGATCGTCTGCTTCGTCAATCGCACCGCCTCTGGGTGGCGCATGATGAGAACGTCGGCGCCGGCGAGGAGATAGACGGTCGCCGTGGACGCCTCCCACATCGGACCGCGGGCCTTCACGTCCCCCCACCCCGGGACCTCGCTCTCTGGAGCCTTGGCCTCCTTCACACCCCACACCTCGACTCCGATGTCGCAGAGCATCGGCATCGCCACGACCTTGTCCCCCTTCAGCCCGGCGATGCGAAGCCGCTCCATGATCGAGTAGACGTACTCGAGTCCGTAGCCGAGCGCGCCGGTGCTCGGGTAGATGAGGATGTTCTCCGACGGGAAGCCGACGTCGAGGGCGAGGATGTTGATCTGCTTTGCCATGTTGATATCGACCGGCGACTCGGCGATCAGCTTGTGCCCGTAGGCCGTGCCAAGGGCCGTCAGGGTCTTGTAGTTGTCCTCGGTGATCGTCCCGAGGAGGCAGTTCTCTCCGGAGAGCGCCTCGGCGACGACGGGGAAGACATCGTTGTCCTTGTCATCGCTTCCGCAGCCCCAGACGATCAGCGGGACGCCGACCGCTTCGGCGACCTGGTTCGCCGTGGAGGCGGCCTCTTCGGGCGACCGGTTTGCGCCGTTCGGGTCGCACCCCTTCAACCGAAGGCAGATCATCTCGGCGCCGAACTCGTCGACGCACCTCTTCGCCCACGCGGCGGGATCGTCGAGGACGTCGGCGAACGGCTCGCGGACCGTGTCGGGCCAGTCGTCGGCCGGGACGTCCCATACCTCCATCGCTACGACCGGCTTGTTCGGCATCGTCCCCTCGAAGTGGTAGAAGGGGAGCGTCGTCTCGCCTCCAACGGAGACGGTCGATGTCCGCGTCCCACCCTCGGCGGACGTGGCACCGATCGTCACAGCGTTGATCGCATGCGGCCAGCTCTTCTTAACATCGGGGATCTCAACGGTCACGCGGCTTCCTCCTTTTGCAGCAGCCTATCGAGCATCTCGGATACTTCGGTCAGTGAGACGGCCTCCGAGGAGAGGTCGTCGATCGGGCGATCGGACAGCCTCAGTTCGGCAATCTCCTCGTCGAACGGGATCCTCCCGA
>CBFCYU010000243.1:0-2368 GCA_965602415.1 uncultured bacterium
GGACGTTCGCACGGATCGCCGCCGCGTACGTCCCCTCCGTCGCGTTCCTCGGATGCGTCGGAACGGACCTCATCGGCGACCTGCTCGTCCGCTCCCTCGAGGACGCCGGGGTGGACGCGCTCGTTCAAAGGACCGATCGCCCGTCCGGAGTGATCCTGGCGCTCCAGCAGGGAAGCGAGCGGACGATGGTCTGCTCACGTGGCGCGAACGACGGGATCCGTGCCGATCGGATCGTCGGGTCCGTCTTCGACGGCGCCGATCACCTCCACGTCTCCGGCTACGCCTTCCTCTCGTCGGCGCAGCGCCCGGCGATCGAGCGTGCGATCGGACTGGCTCAAGAACGACGGCTCTCCGTCTCGGTCGATCCGCCACCGGCGAACCTGATCCGCGACCACAGCGTCGAGGCGTTCCTCGACCTCCTCCCGGCCGGAGCGTGGCTCTTCCCGAATCGGACCGAAGGCGAGATCCTCACGGGAGCCCTAGAGCCGAACGCGATCGTCGGCCGGTTGGCGGCACGATTCGAGGTCGGCGCGCTCACGTTGGGAGCCGGTGGATCGCTCGCTTGGGCAGGAGAGGCGAGGCACGCGCAGTCCGCCGATCCGCTCGAGGCCGTCGACACAACCGGCGCCGGCGACGCGTTCGCCGGTGCGTTCGTCGCCACCTTCCTCAAGACACGGGACGTCGCGCAGGCCAACGAGACCGCATGCGCCGCCGCGCGAGCCTACCTCCAGGCTGCCGGTCGGCACATCCCTTGATTCCTCCCACCTCCCGCTCATACTCTCAGTCGGACGTACTTGAGGAAGGAGGGAATCGATGGACGAGTCGGCATCCATGCTGATCGCCGTCGTGGTCGGCGTCTTGCTGATCGCCACGTTGATGTTCTTCTTCATCCCGGAGCCTTCGAACTCCGCCCTCGTCGCCAACACGCGGTTCGACGTGGCGATCCTTGAGTTTCGAAACAGCTCGACCTGGTCCGGAATCGAGGAGACTGTCCGGTCACGCACCGAGGCGAAGCTCGTCAACACCTCCGCGATTGACGTCTTCTCCCGCGCACAGCTCGACGCCCTTCTGATCGAACGCGCGCTCGACGTCAGTGGACCGATCGACCCGGCGACCGCCGTCGAGATCGGGTCGCTCGCCGGGGTGAACAAACTGATCACCGGCTCGGTCTACGCGGTCGACACGCGCTCCGACGAGACGACCGTCTGCATCGACTGGACCGGTGGCCAGTGCGTCACGCGCGTGCCTGGTATCGAGTACTCCGCCCGCGTCCTGGCGCAGATCGAAGTCATCGACGTCGAAACCGGGTTGATCGAGCGGGTCTTCGACCTGGATGGCTCAGACAACATCTCCCTCCCGGCGGAGAGCACCTTCGGCGGATTCGACACGCTGCTCGCCAGCGCGGCCTCCGAAATCGCTGATGACATCTCCTGGACGCTGACGACCTACTACTTCCGTGTACTGCGATACGGGTTGTACTCGGAGGTCGAGGAGAAGCGCGGCGGGTACGTCGGACGTGGGGAGACGGACCGATTCTCCGCCTCCAACGGCGCCGCCCACCTGATCGTCCACTTCACCCAGATGGAGAGTCGTGAGCCGTTCGATGTCGATTGGGTCACATCGAGCAGCGAGACGATTCATCGGGACGAGGACCTCGCCGGAGAGGGAGACTGGCGGTTGTACTCGCTCGATCTGGCCGGGCTCGCGCCGGGACGCTACTTCGTCCGCGCCGCGCTCAGTGGAGCGCTGGCGTTCCAGGAGTGGTTCACCGTATCCCCGTAGGATGACCGTGGAGGTTGACCGATGACGAGCCTCCGATCGCTGTTCTGGCTGGCCGTCGGGGCGGCCGTGGTCGTCGCCGGTTGGCTGTTGATTACGCCGTACATCTTCCCCAGCGACTGGCGAATCGCCGTCGAGTCGCCGCGGGTGATCGGAGACTCGAGCGATCCGTTCGCTTACGCCGGCGGAGAGTCGGTTCGCCCGGTCGCAGGATCTGGAACCCTGCGCATCGCGGCCGGCGGTCGCGGGACCGTTCGTTTCTCGATCGAACCGTCGGAGTCAGACCCGCACCTCTCTCTCCGCGACGGCTCGATCGTCGGTCGGGAATGGGATATCACCTCGAGCGTCGACGGCTCGGCCAAGGTGTGGATCGACACCCTCGTCCACGGAGACACCGGTCTGGGGGAGGCGCGTCTCCCCGAGACGACCGCGCTGATCGCCGGCCGAAACCGGTTCGATCTCACCGTCGACGGCAATCGGCGACTGACCGGCCTGAGCGGACTGTGGTCGATCGCGCACGCGCTCCGTCACGATGACGGATCCGTCCGCCAGCAGGGGCTCGTCTTCAGTCCGCTGCTCCGCGACAAGA
>CBFCYU010000244.1:0-2368 GCA_965602415.1 uncultured bacterium
TCGCTTTGTCGACCTTTGGGAGGAATTCGTCGTCGGGCGTCTCGCCCCAGTCCGGCTTCCAGAACAGGGCGTCAAGCTCGATGTGCGGCAGACCAAGCCGCTGCGCAATCGCCCGCGCCACCGTCGTCTTTCCCGAGCCGGTCGTGCCAACGACGTTGATCCGCCGGCCCGGTCGATCGTGCTCATGTCCCCACATGCCCATCTCCCCCGAAGGCCTGGTTGTCTTCGAGGGTTGATCTTTCCAGAGGAGGCGGACGTCCGCAACTCAGGGGCGGTGGCGAGCGAATCTACGCGCCCGTGTCGTCGCTGACTCTTCCCACCGGCGCGAGGTAGAGCGGAATCTCGTCGTGCCCGTCGACCCCAAGCAGCCCGTCGAGCAGGTCCTGCTGATAGGCGACCGTCGCGCATGTCCCAAGGCCCACGGCCTCGCAGGCGAGATAGAGGTTCTGGCAGATGTGTCCAACGCTGATCAGGATGTCCTTCAGCGAGTCCTCGCCGTAGCGGTACTCCGTCCGATACGGCCTTGCCGTCCAGGCGAAAACCGCGGCCGCCTTCCCGACGTACGGCTGGCCGTTGCTCGCCGCGGTCCATCGCTCCGACAGGTCGGACCGCTCGCCCGGTACCGGAAGCAACTTGTGCTCGATCGCCAAGTAGCGGTAGATCCCCGGCTTCAATCCGTCGACACGATGAGCAGAGATGTACGTCTCGAACGGATGCATCCCGCCGCCGGACGGGACGTTCCGCAACGTGACCAGCCCGTCGCGGATCAGGCCGCGGACACCCTGCGTCGCCCACAGGAGGAAGGCCAGCTCGAGAAGCGAGAGCGGCTCGTCGGTGAACAGCCGCCGGCTTTGACGGTTCGCGATCGCGTCGACGAACGAGGTCCTCGAGATTGCCCGGCAGTCTTCGTGCGACGGGAGATCGACCAGCCGTGCGTCCTCCGGATACGGCTTCTCGATCGGGGGAATGGGGAGCCCCTTCATCATGTCCGTCTCCATCTCCGACATCCCCGGAAGCGTCTGGTTCCTCAGGTACTCTCGATAGCCACTCATGACCGTCCTCCCTGACAGGCTCTTGGCTGCTACCCGTGAGTGGCGCCAGCCACTCACGCGGTTCACTGCGATCCACAAACGAGAACGGCCGCGCGTCTCGTGGACCCGCGGCCGCCCATTGGCGGGGCAAAGGGGCCGGGCTACTGCCCGATCCCGTCGATCCGAATCGTCCCGTTGCTCGTTCGCACCTCGAACGTCACGTCCGCCGGTGGGTTGAGCTGCGCACTCCACTCGTCGCCCTCCGCGTCTCCCACGAGGGACAAGCTGGATCGTATCTTCCCGCTGCTCGTGACCGCTTCGAACGCGATCGCTGCATGAAGCGGGACGCGCACCGTGACGCTCCCGTTGCTCGTCCGGATCCGGTTGCCTCCTGCCGTCGGCGTCCCGGTGTAGTACACGCTCCCGTTGCTCGTCTCCGCGTCGACTGTCCCAGCGACGTCCTCGAGCCACATCTCGCCGTTCGACGTGTCCAGCCGGAGTTCTCCGACGAACCGGACGACCTCGATTCGACCGTTGCTCGTGTCGGCGGTGAGCGCGCCGGTCGAGTCGTACACGTCGATCGCCCCGTTGGACGTATCGAGGAGGATCGTCCCGCTGATGTCCTCCACGGAAATCGCACCGTTCGACGTGTCAACCTCGACCCGTGTGTCGATCGGTACGAGCACGTCGAAGGCGACGCCGCTGTGGCGGCGCACGTCGGCGTCCTGCTCGCTCGAGCGATACCGCAGGTCGATCCGGTTTCCGAGCTGCTCGACGTGATAGACGATTCGATCGAGGCGATCCTGGGCCTCCTCGAGCGTCTCGCCCTTGCTCCGTAGCGTAATCGTGACCGAGGCGGTCTGGATTCCTGCCATGCCCTGGATCGTCACGCCGCCGTTCGACGTGTCGACGTCCAGCGTGAGGGGCGCGTCGAACACCAGGCCGAGCGTCTCCACGTTCGTCGCCGAGACGTTCGCCGCGCCGAAGATGCCTCCTACGTCCTCTTCCTCGCAGCCGCCAAGGAAGAGCGCCGCCGCGAGCAGTCCTAGAACCCCAAGCACTATCCCTATGTTTCTCCCTTTCATCATCATCACCTCACGATCAGAGAATCCCGAGGATCTCGATCCCTCCGTTGCTTGTCTCCAGCGTCAGCGTCGCGGCCGCCGGGGGGTTGAGCACGGCGCTCCATTCCTTCCCCTCTGTGTCGCCAATCAGCAGTAGATCCGTGCTGATCGACGCGTTGCTCGCTCGCGCCTCGATGATCAAGGACGCGTCCGAGCGCAGGGCAAGATCGATCCGCCCGTTGCTGGTGATCATCCGATGATCGCTCCCGTCGA
>CBFCYU010000245.1:0-2355 GCA_965602415.1 uncultured bacterium
CGAGATAGGGTGTGTGTCCGCCGAATTCTTCCGCTCTCGATGGAGTACGCGCGGACCGAGGCTTGTCGATGAGACGAACGCGAGACACACTGCAGGCACCCTCGCCGAGGAAGGAGTGACCGGCCATGAGATCGAGATCCTTGCTGGCAGTGTTGTCATCGCTTCTGCTCGTCGGCTGCTGTGCGGTGGGGCAGTCGACCGAGACTGGGCCTCCAGCCATCGTCCTCTACGGACGCGTGGTGGACGGGACGGGGTTGCCGCCGATCGAGAATGGGGCAGTTCTCGTCGTCGGTCGTGAGATCGTTGCTGTCGGAGCCAGAGACGAGGTCGTCGTCCCCGAAGGCGCCGAGATCGTGGACGTCGTCAACTCGACGATTCTCCCCGGCTTCATCAACGCTCACGTACACAACGTTTGCCATCCCGTGTCTCGGGCGCTGTGGGCGCGAAGTGGCGTGACGACGGTTCGGGATATGGGTGTGCCATTCACACCGGGGTGGCAGGAATGCATGGCGTACCGCGAGGACGAGTTCATGGGAGCCCACGTCGTGTGGTGCGGCCCGTTGGTGACCGTGCCCGGCGGATACCCCATCTGTGGAAGAGGGTTTCCCGCTCTGACCGTGGAGTCGGCCGAAGACGCGAAACACCAAGTGAATCAGCTCATCGCTGCGGGGGTCGATGCCATCAAGATCACGATTACGAGATGCCGTTGTGTTTCGCTGTCACTTGCCGAGGTTCAAGCGATTACGGAGACCGCTCACGCGCAGGGGATTCCAGTGACCGCGCACGTAGAAACCGCTGAGGACGCCCAACGGGCTCTGGACGGAGGCGTGGACGATCTCGCCCACGTTCCGGGCAACACCTGGATGTCGGACGAGTTGATCGAGAGTTTGGTTTCCGAAGGGGTCTCGATGGTGTCGACGCTCGCCCCGTCAGCCATTCATGACCCGGGGGTCTCGCCGCCCATGCGGGACAACCTTCGCCAGTTCGCTCAAGCCGGCGGGTTGATCGCCATGGGGAACGATGCGGGTTACCTGCCCGGCCTGACCGTCGGCATGCCCATGGATGAGATTCGCGCCCTCCATGAGGTCGGGTTCTCTCCGATGCAGATCATCACGTTCGCGACCGCGAATGCGGCCGCAGTCTGCAGACTGTCGGATACGCTGGGCACGCTCGAGCCCGGAAAGCAGGCGGACATTCTCGTCGTGAACGGTAATCTACTCGCCGATCTGGAAGCACTCACGTCTACGGTCTTGGTGATCCATCGCGGCACGATCATCACGGATCGGCGATAGGCTCGGCCATGGTCGCCCAGACGAACAAATCAGCTTGAGACGCACTCAAAACACAACTCGACCGAGAGACAGGGGATCGGTTTCCAGACTCAAGAATCTTGGTGAAATGTCAGAACACAAGATTTGACCCCAGACGCACGCAGCGTGTGGGCTCGTGCCTCCCTGCTTGTCTTCCCAGCCAGAGAGGTGTACGCAGTACACTGAGATCGGGTGATCCAAGCTTGCGGCGTTCAACGACATCCTGGAGACATCGGACTGGAAGATTCATCCTGTGGACGATCATGCTCGTCCTGCTTCTCTCGTGCACGTCTTCCAATTCCGCTCACATCTACGGTTCGCTCGCCGACATGATGGTTCGGCCGATTTCCAACCGCCTCTTCTATCCATGGGAGGCGGTCCGCATCGCGTGGGACGCGATCTTCGGGCGGGACGATGCGCCACAGGAGTGCGAGGACTTCATCCGATTCCGCCCCGCGGATTCCTCGGGCCCGATCGCCCACGTCGAGATTCCACAGCATCCGTTCATGGCGGCGAATGTGGGCAACAACATGCACTGCGACAGCTACATGAGCGACGCCTACGAGGCCGGCGGTCCGATCGGATGGAACCCGCAGGTTACTTCGAGAACGCAAGGCTTTGGAGGATACGGGACGGTGACCTGCGATAGCGCCGGGAGGCTTGTCGCCGTATACAGCAATGGGAGAGGCTTCCAGCTCGAGCTCATGGATCCCTATTCACTCGAGGAGCTGGCGTCCCACGATCTCCCATCACGCCCCTGGTACTGGCTTCTTCAAGGCATCATGCCGTGGAAGTACATCGGTGCAGGGATGTACTTCTACCTGGATCACCAGGACCGCGCCATCGTGCCGACGACGAAGAACACGATCCAAGTGATCCAAACTCCCGTTTCCGGCGGGGAGTTCGAGTTGGTCCGAGAGTACGACCTCGGCGAGTACGTCGTACCGATGCGCTGGCCCCACAGGGACTCCGTAGCTTGGGTACTCCCTGACTGGAGCGGAGACTACTACTGGTATGCGACGACCGAAGGGATGGTCGGCACGGT
>CBFCYU010000246.1:0-2355 GCA_965602415.1 uncultured bacterium
TCGGTGAATCCGTGCACGTTCGCGGTCCTCGTGCTCCTCCTCGGGACACTCCTCGTAGCACAACGGAAGGGACGCAAGGCACTGGTTCTGAAAGCCGGTTTCGCCTTCACTCTTGCCGTCTTCATCTCGTACTTCCTACTGGGTATCGGGATCTTCTCCGCCATCCAAGCCGCCGGGGTCCAGCGCCCATTCATCATGGCGGTGTCGTCTCTTGCGATCCTTCTCGGCCTGTGGAACATGAAGGACTACTTCGCCTACGGCAAGTGGTTCACCATCGAGGTCCCCCAGCGCTGGCGGCCGACTGTGAAGCGATTGACCGCGTCCGTGGTCAGCGTCCCCGGCGCGTTCTTCGTCGGTGTTCTCGATTCGCTGTTCCTGTTGCCTTGCTCATCGGGACCGTACATCGCCATCCTCGCCCTCCTGAGCAAGACCACGACGCGCATCGAAGGGATAGTGTATCTTCTCTTGTACAACCTGATCTTCGTTCTCCCGCTGGTGGCGATCACGCTGGCGGTTCACTTCGGCTTCACCACGACCGCGCGTGCGGAGCGCTGGCGTTCTGCACGCCTCGGCAAGCTTCACTTGGTCTCCGGAATCATCATGTTCTTGCTCGGCGCGGGAATGCTCCTCGCCGTCTTCGTGGGGTGGATGTGATCATGCGACGTTTCGCTGGCCTCCTAGTGCTCGCTGTCCTATTACTCGGCTCGACTCTCCCGCTGGCCGCGGCCGGGGAGGAACCGTGGATCGTCGTCTTCTACGAGGAGGGTTGCCCTAGTTGTGCCCAGGTCGAGGAGCTCCTCGAGGGGCTCACATCCGAGTTGCCGGCATCGGCGATCGTTCGGTACGACATCTCCGATCCGGAAGCACTCGATCTCCTGATGGAGCTTGGGGAGGCGTTCGACGTGGAGACGTCGAGCGTACCGGTCGTCTTCGTCGGGGACGAGGTCGTCCTCGGAGCCGGCCGCGCGCAGGAATTCGAGCTTCGAAACGCGATCGGAGCGTGCACCATCCACGGTTGTTCGTCCCCGCTTGCCCGCGCCCCGTCCCTCGCCTTCGGTCCCAGCCTCCTTCGGTTGACCCTTTTCGCCGTGTTGTTTGCCCTCCTGTTGTGGTGGCAGACGTCCTAGAATTCGCGGTCGCAGATCCTGCCGACTTCGGGTTCGCGACGCGTAGACTTGAATCGAAAACCCAACCACTCGACAGGCTGGTGTGACGAACCGAGATGCGCGAAGCAGGAGGAACACCCTTTGCCACGTTGACGAACGAGGAGCTGATCGAGCTTCTCCACCGGGCGAAGAGGACCGAGGGGATCGGCTCCGATTCAGCCGAACTGCAGGAAGAGATCGTCCGACGAAACGTGGGGTTGGTGAAGTCGGTCGCCGTCAAGTTCCTCAGGTCCGGTGAACCGCTCGATGACCTGATCCAGGCGGGCTACATCGGACTCTTGAACGCCGTAGCCAACTTCGATCTGGCACGCAACACCCGATTCAGCACCTACGCGACCTATTTGATCCAAGGCGAGATCCGCCACTACATCCGCGACAAGCATTCGACCATCAGGATTCCCCAGTGGGTTCAGACAATGAACCGTCGTGTCAAAGAGGCCGAGGAGGCGTTCTTCCAGCAAGAGGGGCGACCGCCTACCCTCTCCGAGTTGGCATCACGTCTCGGTCTCACTGAGGAGCAGCTGACCGCTTTGCTGCGGGGTCGCGATACAATGACCTACGTCTCGATCGACAAGCAGCGGCGCACCAGCGACCCGAATCCGCCGCCGCCGATAGTCGAGCAGATGATGCCGAAATCGGACGACCTCCCGTTCGATGTTCGGATGCGGGTCCTCGTCGCGATCGAACAGCTGACCGAGATCCAGCAGCAGGTGGTCGGAGGGCTCTTCTACGAGGGCAAGAGCCAATCGGAGGTCGGGAAGGAACTCGGAATATCCCAGCGGCAGGTTTCCAGATTGAAGGACAGGATCCTCGATGAGATGAAGGATAGCCTCGAGCGGAGTTCGGACAACTAGGATGCGCTGCCATGAGGCATAATCGCAGCAGAAGAGGGAGATCAGAGTGAACCCATCGAGCAACACGGTCGACCTTCTGACGCTCATCGGGAGAGCGATCGGACAGCTCCAACAGAGCATCGAGTACTTCGAGGAGGCGGACAAGGGAACGGGCTTGTCCTGTCTCTCGACGGTCATCACCGACATCGATGCTTACCTGGATCGACTCGCCGATGATCCCCTTGTGCCACTCGCACACGTCGATTCAGCGAGGCTCCGAGAGAGCCTCCATCATGTGCAGGACGACCTGTCCGTCATCATCGACCAGATCCATGAGCCTCCCACGCCCTAGGATG
>CBFCYU010000247.1:0-2347 GCA_965602415.1 uncultured bacterium
CAGGTAGGGCGAGGAGTCACTCGCGAACGCAGGAAGCAAGATCTGCCCCAGGCACCGAGGTCGGCGGATTGCAGTGCTTGGGGTCAAGTCTTTGTCTTGCTGTTCTGCCCAGCGCTCCAGTGAGGACAGGGCATCCGCTCCTGTTTCGCATGGCGCTGGACACGACATCGCCCCGGCACCTGCCGCCTCCCAGATCTACCGAGTGCAGTATGACTTGTCGTGCGCGCCGCACCTACGCCTTCGGCTCGTACACCTCGAAAGCCCGAATGATTGGAGGCCCCTTGACGATGCCCTTCAATACGGCCTCGTGCTGCGGGGTGACAGCTTCGAGGTACGCTGCAAGATCCTCCTCTGATTCCCATATGGTCAGAGATCCATATTCGCCGGCTTCATCATCACCAAGGAGGGTAAGCCCCTTGAACCCCTTCGCGGCCTTGTATGCCGGGGCGAATTGATCGGCCATCTTCTCGGCTGCCGTACGCATCCCGGGTCCGAGGGTGAGCAACACGAGATGTGCATACATCGACGTCTCTCCTTTCAGTCCTTCCGCTTCCGCTCCACATGTGCAGTCTCCGATTTGCATACCTCATCCTACTGTCACGGACTCGCCTGGCCAATCGCTGAAAGGCGGGGAGAGGACACCTCTCGGGGGACTGCTTGGGGGCAAGCCCCTACTGGCAAATCTGCCTACCTAGATGCTCGTCCTTCATTCGCCGCAGTAGGGCTTGGGCAGATCTAGGAATCCCGGAGGCGCCGACTTCTCGGAAGCGCGGCGAGGCGCCCGTTGGATGAAGCGACTGCCATCGCCGTGGTCCTCGCCGTCGTCTTCGCCAACCTGATCGCCGATCTCCTGTACGCCGCCGTCAATCCGCGGATCCGGTACAGGTAGTGAAAAGCCGCTCGGCTACTCGTAGTGCGTCCATAAGCGGAGGATCTTGACAATCCGCTCTTCCTCGAGGATCTGATAAACGAGGCGATGCTGGATGTTGATTCGTCTCGAGTAGGCCCCCGCTAAATCGCCGAGCAGCTTCTCGAACGGAGGCGGGGATCGCCACGGGTCCTGGCGAAGGATCTCGATCAGCTCCTCGGCCTTGGACTTCAGCCCCGCTGCGGCGAGCCTGCGCGCGTCCTTTTGTGCTTGCTTGGTGAAAACGACCTTCCAGTTCACCAGTCGAGTCGTTCCGAGCACTCGTCGATTGGAGTCTCCATCCCCTCTTGGATCGATTCGCGCATTCCAGGAATCGACAACAGATGGAGCGTCTCTTGGATCGAGCGCCAGTCGTCTTCAGAGACGAGAACCGCGTTGGATCGCTTCCCAGTGATCAGCACCGGCTCGTGGGTCTCCGCGACTTCATCCAGCAATCGGTACAGCTTGGCCCGCGCGTCCGTCGCCTTGATCGAAGGCATGAGGGACCTCCCGTGTTGCCGCCTTAGCGTACGCGAAAGCGTACGGAAGTCAAGAGAGCTGTCTCATCGAACTGGGCGCACAGTCTGAGCGGCGATCATCGAGCCCGAAAGCCTGCTTTCGGGCTTCCGCGACGTCCCTCGGATGCAGGCAATCGCCATTGTCGTGGTCCTCGGCGTCGTCTTCGCCAACCTGATCGCCGACCTGCTGTACGCCGCCGTCAACCCGCGGATTCGGCACAAGCAGGGTTTGGTTGCCTAGGATTCACGAGAACGGGGAGAGGCCCTTGCTCATCGAGTTGCGGTTCCGATACATTACACTGTGGAGGTTGACAGGATGAAGATTGAAATCGATCGCGAAGAGGATGGGCGCTGGATTGCCGAAGTGCCGGACCTGCCGGGCGTCATGGTCTACGGGCAGACCCGCGAGCAGGCCATATCGAAGGCGGAGGCTTTGGCCCTCCGCATCATCGCCGACCGTCTCGATCATGGTGAATCGATCCCCGAATTGAACGAGCTTTTTGCTGTCCCGGCATGAGTCGTTGGGCGTCAGCGAAAGCGAGTCGAGTTCTTGCTGCCCTCCTTCGAATCGGTTGGTCAGTCAAACGCAACGTCAAGGGATCCCATCGCGTTCTTGCTCGTTCAGGGTGGCCGGACTACACGTTTGCCTTCCACGATCGGGACGAGATCGGTCCGCGCATGCTGGCTCGCATCTCCAAGCGCACGGGACTCGAACCGAAAGACTTGTGACATGCCCGGGGTTCGCGGTGCTTGGCGTCGTGCTGAGTGTCGGGCCTTGACGGCCACATTCGCTGAGGTAGCACCTGAGGCACGTCCTGGAAACCCGGAGACACCGGCATCTCGGAGGCGCCGAGACTCCTGTTGGATGAAGCGACTGCCAAGATTGTCTCTTCCTGTATACTCGTCCTCGCAGAGGTTGATC
>CBFCYU010000248.1:0-2335 GCA_965602415.1 uncultured bacterium
GGCGGAACTTGCCTTCTGTAGCAAATCGGCCTATGATGAACTGTAATGCTAGAGTGAGACGCTACATCCCAAAGGGCGGAGGTGAATGGGATGAATGGCAGGGCATTCGCCGGTTGGGTGCTGCGCGGATTCTTAGTTCTTGTTCTCGTCTTAGCTGCGGGCCGCGGAGCCATTTCGGAGTCAGCAACGTATTTTGGAGTCACGTTCCCTCACGGAGATCTGGCTTTTGCCGATCGAGTGGTCGACTACCTCGCTGCAAGCTGTGTCCGCGATGCGTACGACGATCCCGTGGAGGCGCTCGGTCCACCCGATGCGTGTTCCACCGGCTGCGAGGGATGTGACGGCTGCGACACAAACGCCGTGTCCCTGGGGTTCCGCCTCAGTGTCCTCGACAATCGCGGATATCTGATCATCGAGTTTGTGGACAACATCCTGATCGATGTCGCCGGAGCGGACCTGTTTGTGTACATCACGAACAGCAATCCGGCCCGCGTGGAGATCAGCTCCGACGGATTCAACTACATCTTTGTCGGAGAGACGGTCGGCTATCCCGGAGCGATCGACATCGGACCGTACGTCGGCGAAGGGGTTGAGTTCCGTTTCGTCCGGCTGAGCGACGTTCCTGCTGACGAGGACCACTCGGAGTGCCCGGGGCCGAGCATCGACGCGATCGGAGCGATGGGACCGGGCATTCAAGTCGCCCAGGGAGAGGCGTTCGGGAGTCTCGAGCTTCAGCCGATCGGAGACCTTGCGTTTGCCTTCCAGTACGCGCCGACCACCTACTACATCATCCTCGACTCCTCTTCGAGTATGGGTGAGGTGATCGACGGAGAGCTCAAGCTCGACATCGCCAAGGAGGTGATCCTCGACCTGCTGCAGAATCTGCCGAGCGGCGCTCTGGTCGGTGTGAGAACCTTCGGAGGGAATTGTTCGAGCAACCTGCTCTCTTCGATTGTCCCGCTTGAGCAGGCAGCACTCCGGACGGAGATCCTGAAGCTGACGCCGAGGGGCGCGACGCCGATCGCTCTCGCGTTGGAGGAAGCGAAAGAGGATCTGACTGCGGTCACTGGCCCGAAGCTGATCCTGCTCGTCAGTGATGGGATCGAAACCTGCAAGGGGGATCCGGTCGCGGCGGCGGAGGAGTTTATCGACGCCGGGATGGATCTGCGGATTCACGTCGTTGGGTTCGACATCAGTCGGAACGTGCCGGCGCGCGACCAACTGATTGCGATCGCACAATCGACAGGTGGGCTGTATTTCGACGCCAACAGCAGCGAGGAACTACGCCGGGCGCTGAGCATCGTGGCTCCGTTCAGCTACACGGTCTACGATGAGGAAGGGAACGTCGTCTTCGAAGGACGGATCGGGCAGGATGGGCCCTCGCTTGCCGCGGGAGTCTACCGCGTGGTTATTGACACCAACCCGCCGATTACCATCACCGGTGTCGTCGTACAGGACCAATCGACCACACTGATCACGGTAGAACAGGAGAATGGGGGATTCCACGCCGAGGTGGACAACTAGGGAAGCGGTCGGACTCGACCACCAGCTCGTTGTTCAGAGAAGTGCCCCGCCGTGCACGTCGAGCACGGTCCCCGTAATGTAGGCGGCCTCGTCGGATGCGAGGAACGAGACGGCAGCTGCGATCTCCTCCGGCCGTGCAATCCGCCCGAGTGGAATCCCTGATGCCGCGTTGGGCGGCAGGTTCGCCCCCGTATCGACGAACCCCGGGGAGATCGCGTTGACGCGAATCCCGTACGGTCCTTCCGTCTTCGCCAGCGTCTTCGTCAGCAGAACGACCCCCACCTTCGCGACGGTATACGGAAGCGTATTGGGGACCGCGCGTTGACGCTCCGCGTTCATCGAAGCGATGTTGATAATCCGTCCCCGCCCTCTGGCTCTCATCATCGGAAGGATCTCGCGACAGCAGAGGAAGGCGCTCGTCAGATTGCCTGCCAGAACCGCGTTCCATTCGTCGAGCGAGGTCTCGAGGATCGGCTTCAGCAAGAAGGCGCCGGCGTTGTTGACCAGAAGATCGATCGGTCCGTTCGACGCTGCCTCCTCGATCAGCCGTTCGACGTCGCTCTCCTGCGTGACGTCGGCTCGGACCAGCTCCGCGCGGGGGCAGAGGGCTCTAAGTGACTCGAGGGCGGCGGCCGCCTGCTCGGCGTCGTGCGCGTGGTTGAGAATCGGGATGTAGCCGTCCCGGGCGAGGCGCTCAGCGACGGCGAGGCCGATGTTTCGCGTGCTGCCGGTGATCAGGGCGCGCTGAGGGGTGTTCATCCTAGGGCGTGGGAGGCTCATGGATCTGGTCGATGATGACGGACAGGTCGTC
>CBFCYU010000249.1:0-2306 GCA_965602415.1 uncultured bacterium
CCCTTCAACAGAAGCTCGATGCGCACCATTTTCCGAAGCTCTGGAACGATCTGGAGATCGGCGATCTGGAGTGGCTCAGTTGGACATACAACGATCAATGTAGCCCACCACAACCAGGCGCCGATCTCGAGATGATTCCACTGTGGGACATTATCTCGCTTACGGTGGAAATTGCGGAGAACTGCCTAGTGCTGGCGACGCAGCTTCGCACGGAGAACCCGGATCTCGTGACCCTCGCCTATTGGAATGCTGTTGCACTGCCTGCTAGTGCATTGAGCTGCACAGGCTGGAACGCCGTGATGTGCGACTTCGCGACGAGGGCCGAGGACGATTGGCACATCTACGATATTCATGGAGATCGCGTCTACGCTTGGTCAAGCTATCTGAGCTCCGCTTATCTGATGGACATTCGGTCGGACTGGCGGACCGAGGTTCCGGCCTTCCTCCACGACGAGGTCCTCTCCGCCGGGCTGTGGGACGGGGTCTTCTTCGATTGGGCGGAGGACGCGGTCTGCTGGGCCAACGAGGAGATTGATCTCGATCAGAACGGAATCGCGGATGACTGCGGCACCGTCGACGACATCTTCCTCACGGGACGGCAGGCGATGTTCGACTCAACCCGAGCGCTGGAAGGATCGGAAAAACTGCTGATCGGGAACGGTGGCTGGTTCGGCCTCTCGACTCCGTATTCGAGCGCATTCAATGGGATGATGATCGAGGACTTCGCGTATGCCGCGAACTGGAGTGTCCCGATGGAGAGAGTCAATCAGATGCTCAACGATGCTGTTTCCCCACAGGTCTGTGCGCTCCAGTCGACCGGCAGGCACGACAACTACCAGGAGGTTCGCTTCGGGCTGTGCAGTGCGCTGATGCTCGGCTCCTACTTCGCCTACGATGGGCACCAGAACTGCGAGGACGGCGGATCGCCCGCCCCATGCGGGCATCATGCGACCTGGTGGTACGACGAGTACTCGGTCAACCAGTACGGTTGGCCAACCGGTGACGCTACAGGCAAAGGGTATCTCGGGGATCCGCTCGGACCGGCCTACGCGGCGGGGAACCCAAATGTGCTGCTCTCCGATGCACTGGAAACCGGAACACCCGATCCGGAAACGGTCGCGTGGCGGAGGGACTTCCAGCACGGCATCGCGTTAGTCAATCCGAGCGATACGCCCCAGCTTGCCGCTCTTGGCGGGATCTATGCCAAATTCCACGGGCTGCAGGACCCTTCGGCCAACGACGGCACACAGGTCGCGCAGGTGACGATTCCCTCCAGCGACGGTCTCATCCTTCTATCCGATATCGTGCCCCCTCCCAATCTCCCTCCTATCGCCCATGCAGGGGAGGATGTGTACATCGGTGCCGACAACGTCCTCTTCGAAGATGATTTCGAAGACGGAAACTGCGATGGTTGGATCGCCGAACCCGCTGGGGCATGGAACGTGGTCGATGATGGTGGTAACTGGGTTCTCGAAGGAACGGCTCCTCCTGCTGCCGAGATTGCACTCGACGTCGATTGGGACGACTTCCTCTTACACACGCGGGCGAATATCGGGGACGAAGGCACGTTGATCATCCATTTCAGGTTGCGGGAAACCGATCGGGAGTGCTATCGGGTTCATCTGATGCACAACTCCGTGCTCCTCGATGAGTTCGCATGGAGCCCCACCAGCGTGCGGCAGCTCGGTTACGCCGTGATCGACTCGGCTGAATGGCATGACGTGGACGTCTTGGCCGAAGCCGGCTGGCTTCGCGTATTCGTCGATGGGAAGCTGGAGATCAAGACGGAAGAGCAGAACCCCATTCCTTCTGGGGCTCTGGCCTACTACACCGGACAGGCGACGATCTACATCGATGACGTTCAAGTTGGCCTTCCGGCGACTGTGGACGGCACCGGCTCTATGGACCCAAACGTCGACGACGTACTGACCTACGAATGGGAGGTCACGTCTCAGCCCGCCGGGAGTACGGCAACGCTGTCTTCTACAGGCGCCCCGGAAGTTGCTTTCATCCCCGATGTGGCCGGCATCTACAACCTTGGCCTCACGGTGACTGACGCAGCGGGCGAGTCGGACACCGATGAGGTTCGAGTCTATGCCGGCGTCGATTCTCCGGCTGTGTACAAGGTGACACCATCGGGCGACGTCCGGGCCGACGGCGATTTCCGCGCTGCCTCGTTTGCCAGCGGCGGGGCGGACGTCGCCGAATGGGTGACTGTCACCGGTTCCGTCAAGACGGGCGACGTCGTCGAACTGGACGAGGCGGTTCCCGGCACCTACAGGCTGTCGATGGGTCCCTGCTCGAGC
>CBFCYU010000250.1:0-2306 GCA_965602415.1 uncultured bacterium
GCACCGCTTGCCTGGACCTGCGACACCGGGTCCGGCGCGATGGCGAAGTTGAACAGGAGGTTCCCCGTCGCCGACCACGACATCTCCGGCAGAGGCCGAACCGATACCCCGAGCCGGGCCTGGACGTCGCGCCCGCACAGCTGCCCCTCTCCGGAGGACGCCATGACCGCTTCGAGTTCGAGGAGACCCTTCACGCCGAGGGCGTTGTCCCGGATCAAGTTGGCGGCGATCAGCGTCTCTGCCACCGCGACCGTCTTCTCATCAATCGTTGGGCCGACCTCGCCGATGGTCTGGGCGATCGAAAGGAGCGTCTCTCGTGGGAGAGGGGCAAGCAGCACCCCGAGGTCGAGCAGGTTGTTCTGAATCCGAATCGCCTTGGCCAGCGGTGTCACGTCACGAAAACGGCCCACACCGACGCCTCCCGTCACGTCGAATTCGAAGCCGTTGCCGCTTGCCGCGTCGATGCTCGCCGCGCCGATCCCGAACAGGTCGCCATCGAAGTACATCTTCAGGTCACCGGAGCCGCTTGCATCGAACACCCAGTCCGAGCCCGAGCCTTGAAGCTTGGCGAACGCATCGAATCGCTGGCCCGACGTGGGAGACGAGAACAGGTATCCGTAGTCCGCGTTGACGGTCGCGGAGACGGCTCGCTCGCGGTCGTCGAGATACGGGCCGTCGTACCACTGGAAGCTCCCCTGGAGGCGGAGGTCGGACAGGCGGCTCTCGGGCGCTGCGTAGTCGCAGACGGACAGAGAGGCGGACTGCCCCCACGCCCCTTGGATCAGAAGCCCGAGCGCTGCGAGAACCCCTGCGACGACGATGGCTGCTCTCATGGTGTACCGCCTTGCCGGCTGATGTGCAGTTAACGTACTGCTGAGCGTCGACGCGGTCAAGCCGACAGCGATCTGCGATGAGTATCGGCCGTGTCAGTGCGAGTTCGCGGGGAGGTTGCGGCGGCGAGCCGGTGGTCTACACTTCTCGATCGCATGGGCGAAGCGGACGTACGAATCGAGAAGCCATCGACGATCTGCATCTCCGGGGCTCTCGCCGCCGGGAAGACGACGCTGATCCGACGCCTCGCCGATCGCTTGGGAACCGAGGCGGTGCTGATCTTCGACGAATACGAAGCGTTTGCCGAATGGCCGGCCGACTTCGATCGATGGATCGCCGGCGGCGCCGATCCGGCCGCGGTGTCCGTCCCGCGCCTCAAACAGGACCTGGAGCATCTCCTTGCCGGTGAGGCGATCGAGCACCCGATCCATGGCCGGCCGATCCGATCTTCGGAACGTATCCTGATCGAGGAGCCGTTCGGTCGAGCACGTCCCGAGCTGAGAGGGCTGGTCGATCGGCTCGTCTACGTTGATCTTCCGCCCGACGTCTCCGCGATCCGGATGATCGAGCGAGCGATTGCTCCGGATGGCGCCACGCCGATCGCCGCACTGGACCGGAACGGACTGCTCGACCGGCTGGCCGCAGCGAAGCGATGGACGAACCACTACATGCGCCTCCGATGGATCTACCCGCGCTTCGAGGCGCGCCTACGTGCCGATGCTGACCTCATCCTCGACGGGATGTCGCCGATCGACGATCTCGTCGAGGCGGCGATTCGATGGATTCGCTGATGTGGAACCCGCCGGCGGGGCGACTCGTTCGCCATTCCTTCTCGCGGTTTCCTCCAGCCGTCTACTCGTTTACACTATGAGTCGCATGCAGACTGAGGCAATCCGGATCGACAGACTGACCACGGCGGCCGATTTCCACGCCTGCGAGGAGCTGCAGCAAAGGGTCTGGGGCTCGACCGACACGGACATCGTCCCGCTGCATCTTCTCATCACGGTTCAGATGAGCGGTGGGCTGGTTCTCGGTGCGTTCGACGAAGATGGCCGGATGATCGGTTTCCTGGTCGGTTTTCTCGGAGCCCGAGACGGAGACATCCGACGGCCGAAGCACTGCTCGCACATGATGGGCGTGCTGGAGGAGGCTCGTGGGCGGGGCGTCGGGTACCGGCTCAAGCTCGCTCAGCGCGAGCACGCGCTGGGCCAAGGACTCGATCTGGTGACCTGGACTTACGATCCGCTGGAGAGCCTTAACGCGGCGCTAAACATTGGGAAGCTAGGGGCGGTCTGCAATACGTACGTCCGCGACCTGTACGGTCCGATGACCGATGACCTGAATGCCGGCTTGAGCACCGATCGCTTCCAAGTTGAATGGTGGATCGAGAGCGGTCGAGTGACCCGCTGCATCGCCGGCGGTAGAACTCGCTCCTCCCTCGCGGAGGCGCTCGAAGGCGGGGGAGTGCTTCTCAA
>CBFCYU010000251.1:0-2294 GCA_965602415.1 uncultured bacterium
GTTCCAGGAACGAGGTACCGTAGCCTCACCTCCCATTTGGAGTACTTCCCTTAGCCGAGGCAACGTTCCCGTTTCGAGTACTTCTTTCGTGAGGCAATGCGCCGGATTGGCGGGCGCCCCGTTTCCTGCTAGGATGCAGGCGGTGAGCTACCTTGAGTGAGCGGAGGATTGGGTTGGCGCTCTCCAGCGGGGGAGCGCGAGGGGCGGCGCACGTCGGGGTTCTCAAGGTTCTCAGAGAAGAGGGGATCGAGCCCGATGTGATCGCCGGGACGAGCATGGGAGCGCAGGTCGGTGGGATCTACGCGTCCGGCGTTGAGATCGACGAACTCGAGACGTTGTGGCGATCGAGTTCGTTCGGCCACGTGTTCAAGACGCTCCTCCCAACGATTCCCTGGTCCGGTTGGAGCTCGGGGAACGGGATCACGCGCTTCCTACAGAAGCTGATCGGGAACCCGCACATCGAGGACCTACCTATCCCGTACGCAGCCATGGCGACGGATCTTCGATCGGGCGAACCGTTCACGATCACGAGCGGCTCCCTCGTCGACGCGATCCGTGCGAGCCTCTCGGTCCCCGGCCTGTTCAACCCGGTCTGGATCGACGGCCGCCTACTGATCGATGGCGGTGTCTCCAACCCGATGCCCGTCGACGTCGCGCGCCGACTCGGTTCCGACGTGGTTATCGGCATTGACGTCCTGGTCGATCCGGCGGATGTGGAGCTCTCCGGCCTTCCGTACCTGGGAGCGCGAGAGCGGGTCCTCGGCATAGCGAAAGGATTGGGTTCGCCGTCTGGGAACGGCCGGAGGTTCCACCCGAGCGTCTTCTCGGTCCTCTTCCAGATGTCGACCGTCTTCCAGAAGCGCCTCTCCGATCTCCTTCTGGCTGCCCACCCGCCGGACGTCCTGATTCGCCCAGACTTCTCCGCCGATCCGCCGTGCTACAGCGACGTGGGCTGCGGGATCGAGGCCGGGGAAGAGGCGACTCGCCTGGCGCTTCCTGAGATCCGTCAGCTTCTCAAGCCAGGCTGAGCACGCGATGACGAGACGCAGCCTCCTCTACCCGCGAATCGCGGTCGGCATGGTGGCTGTCTCCTTCGGCGCTATTCTCATTCGTCTCGCCGGCGAGGCACCGTCCCTGGCAATCGCTGCGTGGCGGCTAACCCTCGCTGCAATCGTGGTTCTCCCGATCGCGCTTCGCCGTCTCGCCCGTGGGGAGCGGACGCTGACGCGAGGGACCCTCCTCTGGTCAGCGATCAGCGGTGTCGCCCTCGCTCTTCACTTCACACTGTGGATTCTTTCGCTTCGACTGACCAGCGTCGCCAGTTCGGCGCTGTTCGTGTCGACCCATCCGATCTTCGTCGGACTCGGCTCGTTCCTCGTCCTTAAGGAGCGGCTCTCTCGGTTCCTCGTCATCGGAATCGCCCTCGCCGTTCTCGGAGGGGCGCTGATCGGATTCGGCGACTTCCAGTTCGGTGGTGCGACGCTGCACGGCGATCTGCTGGCCCTTGGAGGAGGCCTGATGGCGGCCGTCTACTTCCTTATCGGGCGTCACGTGCGAAAGACCGTCGCTGCAACCGAGTACATTGCCGCCAGCTACTCGACCGCGGCGATCGCGGTCCTACTCGGCTGCCTCGCAACTCGTATGCCTATCGGCGGATTCGCCTTTCCGACCTACGGATACCTGATCCTCCTCGCCCTCGTCCCCCAGCTTCTCGGTCACTCGACGTTTAACTGGGCCTTGCGGCGGCTGTCGGCGACGAAGGTCTCGATCCTCGTGCTGAGCGAGCCAATCGGCGCAGCAATCCTTGCCTGCCTGATCTTCGATGAGACCCTGAGCGGGTTGAACCTCGTCGGGGCGGCCATCATACTCGTCGGCATAACCCTCAGTTTGCGGAGCGAGGAGGAACAAGATGTCACCAAACCCTGACCGCGGCCGGGCGAAGATCGACTGGGCTTCGACCCACATGTCGTTGCTCGATCGACTGCGAACGTCGTTCCAGAAGGATCTCCCGCTCTCCGGCAAGCGAATCTCGATGAGCATCCACCTGGAAGCGAAGACGGCCTGCTTGGCGATCTTCCTCCGCGACGGCGGGGCCGACGTGTGGGTGACCGGCAGCAATCCACTGTCGACCCAGGACGACATTGCCGCGGCGCTCGCCGATGAAGACCGGATCACGGTCAACGCGAAGCACGGTGCCGCCGAGGCGGAATACACTGAGGACCTCCGGCGAACACTCGCTTGCCAACCGGATCTGATCCTCGACGACGGGGGAGACCTCGTTGCGCTCCTTCACG
>CBFCYU010000252.1:0-2278 GCA_965602415.1 uncultured bacterium
CCGACTACGCTCGAAGGAACCCCGCTCGAACCGGTCGAGGAAGGGAGCTACGAAAGCCTGGGAAGCGCGCCGGGAAGCCCGGGACTCTTCTCGTTCCGTTACAGCGCGGTCAGCCAAGGAACGGTCACGCTGGCCTTCGCGTACCGCCGACCGTGGGAGGACGAGCCGCCGCTCGCCACGTACGCCGTCGTCATCTGGGCGCGATAGGCCTCCCGACGTTTCGCGGTACGCCTCGCTTGAATCCCGATTCCCCCAAATGAGACGACCGATCCGCTGCGCCCTCAGGTTGACGGAATGGTTGCAGACTACTAGATTCAGTTAGGTTTCTATGCTCTCATGCATGTGGCGGGTCGGCGAGGCGGGATGAGCGCGATATCCGGCTTGTCTGGTTGTGCAAGAGGAATCGCGATGATGGGGCACGGGTGGAAGTCCTCCCTTCTGTTTGTCGGATTCATACTCCTTGTCGTCTTGTCGGTATGGGCCACCGGATCCGCCAAACCGGTACCGCCGGGGCAGGCCGCCGCCGTGGGTCAGTCCGTCGTACAGGAGAAGGACCGCGGACCTGACTATCTGCGTGCGTCTGGTGCGCTGCCGACCTCGTCCTGCTGACGGCGCACTAGGCCTTTCCGAGCGACCTCAGGCCGGCTCGATCCGATCGAGGAGCGAGCCGGCCCAGGCGGATTCCGGCCACCCGGTACCGCGGCGGCGGTTAAGCCGATCGAGGTAGGACCGTACGTCGCTCGCCGAGCGACCGAACCGCCGCAGGACGCCGCCGATCGCCGTCCCGGTCCGCCCCGTCCCGCCGACGCAATGGACGATCACGCCGTTGCCTGAGCGGAGCGCACCGACCATCCGATCGACCGCGTCGAGGATCCGCTTCGATTCACGCATCGGTTCCGATGGCGAGATCCCGCCGTGGAGATCTTCGAGATAGACGGCGTGCAGAATCTCGAGCGGCGATGGATCGTACCAGGGCTCGTCGTCAGTCAGGCAGACGACGAAGCGGTATCCCTCCTTCGCAAGCCGGCCCCACGGCGTCCGGTCAGACGGTCGGACCATCCCCGCCAGGTGTGCGGGAACCTCGAGCACGATGTAGAAGTCCTCCGGAACGCGGAGCCCGTCGATCCGCGGCATCCGATCGACCTCGATCGGCATCGGGCGGAACCGATCGAGACCTTGAAATCCTTCGTGCATCGAGCCGCTCCTCCTTCGACCGTGTGCATCATACCTTCATGCATGTCAACGTGCTGGCACTCCGTGAGGGCACTCCGTATAGTCGGTACATCATGGAACCGTTCGTCGTCGAGAAGCCGTTGATCGGGATGATCCATCTCCTCCCACTCGCCGGGAGCGTGAAGTACGCCAAAGGAAGCTTGAGCGCGATCCTCAATGCAGCGTTGCGCGACCTGTACGCCCTGGAGAGCGGAGGCGCCGATGCGGTGATTGTCGAAAACCTGGGCGATGCACCGTACGCCATCGCGGCACCGCGAGAGACGGTCGCGATGATGTCCGTTGTCGTCCACCAGCTTGTCGAGAAGTCCCACATTCCAGTCGGTGTCAACGTCCTCCGCAACGACGGCCTCGCGGCCATGGCGATCGCTGCTACGACCGGCGCGTCGTTCGCGCGCGTCAACGTCTTCTGCGGCGTCGCGTTCTCCGACCAGGGGATGATCGAGGGACAGGCGCGCGATCTGCACTGGCTCCGTCGAGATCTGGGGACAGAGACAAAGATCCTCGCCGACGTCCACGTCAAGCACGCCGCCCATCTGACACGCGTCGAGGAGGCGGCGATCGACGCCGAGCGGAACGGCCCGGACGCGCTGATCGTCTCCGGTATCGCGACCGGTCGCCGGACCTCACCGGAGGATCTTCAGGCGGTCAAGTCGGCCGCGTCGCTTCCCGTGTTCGTCGGGAGCGGGGTTCGAATCGATAACGTGTCGACGTACCGCGACGCCGACGGATTCATCGTCGGGACGCTTCTCAAGCAGGACGGCGCGATCGACGCCCCAATCGACGTCGAGCGCGTCAGGGCGCTCGCCGACGCCGTCGCCAGCCTCCGATTGGCCGCATGATCCGCATCGTCGTCCTCGGCGACCTCAACCTCGACGTCCACGCCCGTCGGCCGTCCGACCTCTCCCCCGGCGAGGAGGCACGCGATCTCGTGAGAGCAACCGCGGGCGGCTCGGCTGGGACGTTCGCACGGATTGCCGCCGTACACGGCCTGTCCGTCGCGTTCCTCGGATGCGTCGGAACGGACCTCATCGGCGACCTGCTCGTC
>CBFCYU010000253.1:0-2247 GCA_965602415.1 uncultured bacterium
GGCGATCCGATGCGGATACTCTTCCGGTTCGACGTCCACCGCGAAGCGCAAGAGGTGCTCACCTGGCCGCTCGGTACGAACGTCGGAATCGATCCCGGGCCGCTCCCTCGAGAGGCGGCGTTCCGTCCCGAGGAGTGGTGCGACGTCTCCTTCGAGCCAAGCCGCGTTGGAATCGAATCGGACGAGGGCGTCGGAGAGGTCCCGCTGGTGCGATTCACGGACGCGTTCTACGGATTCACTACGCTCGTTCCGCTCGGCTGGATCGAGGTGCAGCCCGGCACATTCGTTGCGGAGCTTCCGAGTAGTGGCCTGCCGACGAAGTCGTTGCTGCTGCAACTTGTACCTCTCCTGACGATGGAGCAGGTCGCGGAACTGCTGGCACCCGCTCTGGGCCTCGAACGACTCCCCGTTGCCTGCGAGACGATTGCCGGTGGAACGATGGGGTGGTGCCTCTACCATGTCGAGAACGAGAACCCGAACGTCGTGGGCGAGCTGATCGACATCGCTCTCGCACAGGGCGACGATGGAGTGCTCGTGGTCGTGCTCCAAGCTCCGCGCGACGACCATCGCATCCTGTATGAGGGCGTGTTCCTGGAGGCGATCGACGGATGGATCCCGATTCCGCTTGAACCGGCGCAGCTGCAGTACGCCTACGAACCGCCTGAGGTCCTGAACGATGGCTGGCAAACGACGTCACTGGATTCTGTCGACATGGACACCCAGATGATCTCTTTGCTGACCGACAGGCTGATGAACGGGAAGTACGGTGGAGTCCGAAGCCTTGTCATCGTGAAGGATGGCTGCTTGGTTCACGAGGCATACTTCGACGGCTCCAGCCGAGAGACCCCACAGGAGATCTACTCGATCACGAAGAGCATCTCGTCCGCGCTCGTCGGCATCGCCGTGGACAGAGGACTCATCGACGGCGTGGACGTGCCGATCGTCACGCTCTTCCAGGAGTACGACCACCTCTTCTCGGATGAGCAGAAGCGGCGAATCACGATCGAGCACTTGCTGACGCATACCTCCGGGCTGGACTGGGACGAGCACACGTACCCCTACGAGGATCCGCGGAACAGTGAATTCAACATGTACTACGGTGCTGAGGATTGGATGGCCTACGTACTCGGCGTGCCGATGCGTGACGAGCCCGGAACGCGCTACGAGTACAACACGGGTGCGGTGCATCTGCTGTCGGCCATTCTGAAGATCGCCACCGGTCTGGCGGCCGACGAGTTCGCCGATGAGTGCCTGTTCGGCCCGCTGAGCATCACGGGCTACGGATGGAACGAAGACCCGATGGGATATCCGCGCACCGGAGCGACCCATGGAGGCCTTCGGATGAGGGTGAGGGACGTCGCCAAGTTCGGCCAATTGTTTCTAGATGGTGGAGCATGGCACGGGCAGCAACTCATCTCGGGTGCCTGGGTGGAGGCTTCGCTCCACCCTCGGGCGGCCACGCCCTCAGACACGGGCGGCATGGGATATCTCTGGTTCCTCAATAGCTTCCAGTTCCGAGGACAAACGGTGGACACGTTCGTCGCTCGAGGAGCCGGAGGTCAGACGCTCCTCGTGACTCCGTCGCTCGATCTGGTGGTCGTCGTCACGTGTTCTCTAGAGAGCCAGGCGAACACGCTCGGCCTCCATCTGATGATCTACAAAGCCGCCTTAACGGAATGAACGCATCCCGTGCGGCGTGCCGCCTCCCCCCGAACAGCTAGAGGCCCAGGCCCTCGTCCGGCATCCACTCCGGCCAGTCGGAGAGCCATTCGGGAATCCGCGCTTCCTGGACGCGATCGCAGACAGGGGAGTAGGGCTTTAGGTCGACGACCGGTGTGCCGTCGAGCGCGTCGATGTTGGCGATCTGGATAACTCCTTCCTGCTCGTCAATGCAGAGCATTTTGCACGTCGTGATCGCGATCGGGTTCGGGCGGTACTCGGCCCGCGTCGCGAAGACGCCGTGCACCCGCCCCGGTGCGTACGGCGGCTCGCACTGAAGCGCCGCCCGACTCTTCTCGCTGTCGTGCTTGTCCGCCCACCAGACGACGATCAGGTGCGTGAACCGATCGAGCAGCTGCATCGCCGGGCGAAACGGCTGGAGGATCTCCACGCGGATCTCATCGCCGGACCGGGCGATCCGCCCGATCGGGCGCAGCTCGTAGCGCTGCTGGTCCAGCCTCTCGGCAGTCATTGCGCTCCTCCCATGACGGCGCCGCGTGCTGGCTCCGTCACGGACAGACTACATCC
>CBFCYU010000254.1:0-2145 GCA_965602415.1 uncultured bacterium
TCCATCAAACGCCGCCGCGAACGCGACAGCGATGACCGGAGAGAGGATCAGGATCGCCTTGGTGCATCGGGTATTGAGATATTGCATGCTAACCTCCTGTGATTGGATCGTGGCCACGGCATAGCCACAACGGTGCGCGGCCCGGGTTTCAGCTCGCTATACTCCGGGTACGACGAATCGAGGAGGCAGGCAGTGGACGAACGGCGCGCGGCTCGCTACGAGCGGATCTACGAGCAGCTCCGCGGGTTGATCGAGGGCAAGTCCCCCGATCTGACCGCGGCGATGGCGACGATCTGTGCCGTCCTGCATGCCAAGATGAAGCACCACTTCTGGACCGGCTTCTATTTCGTCGCCGCCGATCGACTTCACGTCGGTCCGTATCAGGGGCCGGTTGCCTGCCAGGTGCTCGAGGGGCGAGGCGTCTGCCTCGAGGGCGTTCGAACGAGAGAACCGGTCGTCGTTCCCGACGTCGATGCCTTCCCGAGGCACATCGCCTGCGACGCGCGGTCGAAAAGCGAGATCGTCGTCCCCATCCTGAAGGGCGGCGAGGTCGTGGCTGTCCTCGACGTCGATTCGGACCAAACGGATCAGTTCAGCGAAGCGGACGTCGGACCGCTGGAGAGGATCCTCTCTCTCCTCGAGCCGTATCTCTAGGTCACGCCCCGTAGCGCTGGATCAGGCGGAACAGGACGTCGGTCCCGAACTCGACCGCGGCGGCCGGGATTCGCTCATCGGCGGCGTGGATCGTCTCGAAGAAGTTGAATTCCTCCGGCAGGTTCATCGGAGTGAATCCGTAGGTCTGAATCCCAAGCCGCGAGAAGAAGCGGGCGTCGGAGCTTCCCGGAAGAAGGTACGGGACGGGGATCGCCTCGGGCTCGGCTTGGCACAGGAGCCCACCTAGAAGGTCGACCAGACCGAAGTCCGGATCGGCCGAGCTGCGATCGTACAGGCGGACGTCGAATTCGATCTCCGCACCGAGGATCGGTCGGAGTTCGCCGAGCAAGTCGTCGAGGGTGAATCCGGGGAGGAGACGCGCATCGAGGCCGAGGACGATCTTGCTCGGGATCACGTTCGGTTTGTCTCCGCCGCGGACGAGGGTCGCGTTGACCGTGTTTCGAAAGAGCGGCTCGAGGTTCCTCCCTGCCTCGCCGAGGCAGGCGAGGATGCGATCCGTCCAGAGCGGATGGAGTAGGCGTCGGAGGACGAATCCCTTGGCCCGGGGCAGCGCGGCGGCCATCGATTCGATCATCTCTCGGACGATCGGAGTGACGTGGATCGGCAGTCGCTCGCGATTGAGGCGGATGAGCAGCCGGCCGAGCTTGGCCATCGCACCGTCGCGCATCGGTCGCGCTCCGTGCCCGGCGGGGCCGGTGATCGTCGCCTCGAGCCAACACGGCTGCTTCTCACCGACTTGGATCAGGTAGAACGTGCGGCCGGCGACCCGCAGCGGGAATCCACCGAACTCGCCGATTGCGTAGCGGACGCCTGCGAACACCTCACGGTGTTCTTCGACGAGATAACGCGCGCCGCAAACACCGCCGGCTTCCTCGTCGGCGAGGACGGCCAGCAGGACGTCTCCGGCCGGAGCGACGCCCTGCGCCGCGGCGCGCAGAACGGAGGCGATCATCATCGCCAGGCCGCTCTTCATGTCGAGCGCGCCCCGCCCCCACACGTAGCCGTCGATGACTCGTCCCTCGAACGGGGGATGCGTCCACGACTGATGCGCCGTGGTGACTACGTCGGCATGGCCGTACATCAGGAGCGGAGGCGCCTCGCCTCGCCCCGGGAGCCGCGCGACGAGATTGGGCCGCTCTTCCAGTGTCGCGTACTCCGCCGTTTCGAGTCCTACGGACCTGAGAAGGTCCGCAACGTACTCGACGCAGTCGCGCTCATTCCCGGGAGGATTCGTCGTGTCGAAGCGGATGAGCTTCCGCAGGATCTCGGCCGGTTGCCTTTCGTTCGGTTCGTTCATCTAAGTGATTCTAGGGAACCGAGGGCGATGAGGCCGCGGGGTCCAGGAGGTGGGAAGCGAGGCCATCGGGGGGCTTGAGCGGACCTCGCTTCCCTGGTGCGGGTTGGGTCGGGTGGCTTCTTGTGCGCACCCAGCACGAAGGGTGCCCCTCGCTTGTGTGGATCGAATGAGCG
>CBFCYU010000255.1:0-2134 GCA_965602415.1 uncultured bacterium
TGACCCACGTCACGCCGGCCGTCCACTCGGCCCCCGCCGCCTCGATCGCCTGCTGAATCTCCTCCGCCGTCTGGTCCGCCGTCGGCGGATCCGCCGCGACGGCCAAGGAAAGGACCACCGCCATCACGGTGGTCAAACAGGCAACCTTCACGCTACGCGTGTATCTCCGCATCTCCGCATCTCCGATTCCGATCGCCTCCTGAGGCCCCCACCTCAATTGACCCGGTGAGTGCATGATATCCACTCAATGAAGGGATAGCAATCATAATGCGGGGATTGACGAAGTGAGACGGTGTTTATGATTGTTTATATGCTTGAACTAATGGTTGCGGATTGTCGCAATCATTTTCTGCGGGTCCACATTTCGCGTTGCCGGATTCGCTGCAGGCGACACCACGACCCCGAGTGGCCGAGCTGTCGAACGCTTCGGCGCCTCTGCGTCAGCGAGTCAGCAACACCAAGATCAAGCCTTCCCGACCGACAAGCGGCGCCAGTGTCTTGCCGACCAGCGGGCAACCGGCGTCTTCAGGATTCCACCGTCGAATGTGCCCGGGGATCGACGCCGTGACAAGTAGGTCTCTCGGGCGGATCGCTCCGCCCTCGTCGCACGCCTTCATCGGACGCAATACCTGCGTCAGGCGAATCGCTGAGAACGACGCGCGCGTCGCGGCTTCGGCCGGGCTTAGAGATCGACCTGGAATCCTCCGAGGTACGTGCTGCCCAACGGCGACGGGACGAGAGCGAGGTCGATCGCAAATCCCCCGACGGCGATCCCAAGACCGACGGTCGGCCTGAATCGGGCGCCTGGGTTCAACACGTCGAATCGCTGTACGCCCGCTCGGACGTGAAGTCCGGACCACCGGAAGGCCATCCCCAGCGAAAGGTTCGCTTCGGCGGCTTGCTCCCAGTAGTCTGCATCGCCCGCCCGAGGTGGGCGACGGAGGGAGAACTCGCCGTCCAGCTCGATCGTCCACTCGCCCCTGGAGAGAGGAATCGCAAGGGCGACTCCGACGCGGTTCACCCACGCGGTTCGGTCGACGTCGATCGTCTCCAGGGAGCCCCACCGAATCGACGTCCAGCCGATGTCACGCGAGACGGCCGCCACCGTCAGGGTCAGACCGTCCAGCTCGATCGCGCAGCGCACCCCGAGATCGAGTCCCAAACCCGAGCCACTGTCTCCGGGGATGCCGAATTGGTAACTCTTCACTGCAAGCCCGACGGCAACGGGTCCGAATCGAAGCCCACCGGATACATGGTAGACGTTGTACAGGTCGGACGTGAGCACAACGGCACCGGCGGCCCATGCCTCGGAGGCGTGCCATCCGCCGAGAGTGCTGAACGTGAACAGGCCGCTGTTGCGCTGCTCCAATCCTCCGCCGACGACCGTGCTTGGCGATTGGATGCTCGGCGCAGGATTCCAGAACGGCGCCGTGAAGTCATCGGCGAGACTCACGTACGCACTCCCCATGCCACGCCCGCGGGCACCGAGCCCGTCTCGCAAGAAGTGAGCCGCATCGCCGGCGCCGTTATCACCGAGTGCAGGCAGAGCGAAGACCAAGATGGCTAGAAGAGCGACAAGGACGAACCGGGGAGTCTCCAGGTTGGCTTTCATGATTACGATGGATTGTACACGCAAACCGGGGAGACTGGGAAGGTCGGCTGGGAGATGGTCGTCCGGTTCCCGGATCCGTCGCGCTGTCTTCGCCATGCCCCGCCTCGAGCAACCGCCACACCGGTTGTACTCCGATTTACTGCGAACTATACTACAAAAAGAGTACTGGAGAGGGTGTATGTCGGACCGAGTCACGCTGAAGATCCCGCGTCGCATCTACGATAGACTGCAGGCTGTCATCGAGGACTCCGGATATCGCAGCGTCAACGAATTCGTCGTCTACGTGCTGCGAGAACTCCTGGCAGAACGAGCCAGAGAGGACGTCTCGCCGTTCACGGCGCACGAAGTGGAACTCATCCGCCAGCGCCTTCGAAACCTCGGCTATCTGGAGTAGTCGGAACGACAGGAGGCTGTCCACGTGGAAGCACAGAGAGAAGGGTGCGTCCTTTGGTTCACAGGTCTTTCCGCGTCAGGGAAGACGACGCTCGCCAAGGCGGTCGAGAAGGATCTCATTGCACGCGG
>CBFCYU010000256.1:0-2133 GCA_965602415.1 uncultured bacterium
GACGCAAGGGCCGCCCAGGTGAACAGCGCCGCAACCAGCAACGTCACGACACTCATTGCACCCAGTCGCTTTTTCAATGTCGTACCTCCTTTAGAGGGCCAAACGTTTCGCCTATGTTTGCTATCGTAACTCGGGGGACTGAACCCCCGTTGGCCTCCACTGATATTCGTAGGGATATGCATGATGCCAGAGATCCTACCACCTCCCCTTCGAAGCCTCCGTGTGGATCAAGCTTTTTGTCGATGTGCGTGGCTTCTTCAACCGCACCACCCCACACAGCTAGCGTCCACCAGACACTGCCACTCAAGCAATGCCCCCCATCCTCTCAATGACCAAAGGGACAGTGAACCCGCCCCATCTGCCATAAGTTCTGAGCATCTTACCACACGTCGCCAACACCTGTCAAGCCGCATCAGAACAGCTCCAAAGCCGACATCGACGGCTCTGGTGAACGCGCGGTTCACCCCACCGATGCCGGGAGGATCGCCAACTCCAGATCCGCCCACCTGTGGACCACCCCCCTTTGGTCACTCGTTTCCTGATTCCCGAGCCACTACGGTGCTTCGGGGCACGATGAGAATACTCGGACAAACCGGAAACCTATTGTCATCTCGTCCGGTGCAACCGAGACAGCTGTCCGTGATCTTTCGCACAGTCCCGATCGCCATCGCGTCGCTCCCCGGGAACACGCACCCTCTCTCGAATTGGGTACCATGACGGACCTGAGCCGCTTGACAGATCACGGAGCGAATTGCTATGGTGCGGACGCGTGTGTTTCGTCACCATGGAGGTGAGATGACGTGGGTACTCGGCAACGTGTGAAGCGAGCGATCACTGCGCTCCTCATCGGAGGAATCGCCGGGGGGATGGCGATCGCCACGGGTGCAGTACCAGCCGCTATTCTAACGAATGTCGGCCAGGTCGCCGAGGGTTCGCTGACCGGCATCGCCCCCGTCATCCGTCTACTGGCGATCGACGGCGTCACGTCGATCGGCCCCGGCCTTCAGTTTGACGTCCTGTTGTCCTCGATACGGCAGATCACAGTGGATTTTCCGCGGATCGTCATTGAGACCACGGATCGGACGCTGATCGGCCCGTACTCCTCGTTCAGCGGGATTTCCCAAGCACTCCAGTTCGATCGCGTCGGCGAACCGAGCGTCACGATCCCGACGTCCTCCTTGCGAGCAATCGCCCTGAACGGACATCCCCTTCGCCCCGTGCCGCGCGTCTGGCTCGGTGGCGGTTACCTCTCGATACCCGAGATCTCCGGCGCGTCCCCGTTCGTCGCGGCCGAATGCGACGATTGTACGATCAGCCTGCCTCGGACGGATGTGGATGCGAATCTCACTCCCGTCTGGAACGGGCTTACGCCGGAATACGTGCCGGAAGAGTCGGCGGAACTGCCTTGGTGGGTCGGGCTGCTGGGCATCGCGGCGTTGTTCGCCCTCGTCTACCTGCTCATGTAGACGAGTGAGGCCTCTTCGTGACCCGCGCGGAGGAATTCCTCTCCCAAAAGCTCCCGGTGCCATTCCTTGCACCGTCCGCACGTTCCTCCTACCATTCCCGGCGGAGGGATGACCGAATGGCAAGGAACCGGTCTCGAAAACCGGCACGCCCGCAAGGGCCTCGGGGTTCGAATCCCCGTCCCTCCGCAGCGAGCGCGTCTGCATGCAGACGCGTGCGAGTTCGTGCCAAGCACGAACTCGTGTGGGTGACGTAGCGCAGTTCTCCTTGACGCGAAATCCGCAGCGATCCGCGACACGTGTACGCACCGGTTGACGTGAAGGCCTTTCGAGGCGAGAATCAAACACGAGTTTCCGAAGCGCATCAGTCGACGGAAACTCGCACGTACCCCACGGGTCATTGAAGTCCCGTGGGTTCAAGACGAAGAAGAGCAGGAGTTTTGCGAAGCGAAACTCCCACGCGCTTCAAAGAAGCGCGCATGCGCCCGTAGCTCAGCGGATTAGAGCGTCGCACTGCGGCTGCGAAGGTCGGAGGTTCGAGTCCTCTCGGGCGTACCAGCGGTAGAGAGGGCCAGGTCCGAAGAGGCCTGGCCCTCTCTGCCGTAGATTGACTCTGAGAGCGGTGATCCGGGTACTCAGCGCACTGTGCTGAGTACCCAGTCCTCATCGG
>CBFCYU010000257.1:0-2126 GCA_965602415.1 uncultured bacterium
ACCGACTACGCGTGGCGCAACATCCATGAGATCTCCCGCTCTTCCGGCGTCGATCACCTCGTCTACAGACCGGACTGGGAGGCGTACCGCGAGTTCTACAGAGGAACGCTGCGGAAGCTCGGCGATCCGTGCATCGCCTGTTCGATCGGCGGATACATCCTCTCGGTGCGCGGGTGCCGGGATCTGCGGATCCCGTTCTTCGTTCACGGCCGATCGCCGATGCAGATGTTCCGCCACTGGTACCCGGGAACGCAGGATCCGGGTGTCGCCATACTCCAGAGCAATCTCGCCGAGCACTCGTTCGCCACGCTGCGCAAGCAGTACAACGCACTGATCCGGCGGATACGCATGCTCTTACTCTACCTGGTCCCGAACCCGCGTCTTCGGGGAAGAATCGTCCGCGAGCTGTTCGGGGCGGGGCTGGGTGATCGGGATTTCGTTCCCGAATTCCTCGCGTTCTTCCTGTTCGAGCCGTACGACGAAGTGGAGATCGTGCGCCATCTGGAGAAGCTCGACATCGGCTACCAGCGTCCGGAGAACCACGCCGTCCTCGGCCACGGCGACTGCCTGATCCATGACGCTTGCGCCTACCTGTACGAGCAGCATCACGGCGTCAGCCGCATCCTGCCGGATGTCGCTGCCATGATCCGGCAAGGGGCAATCTCGCAGGACGAGGCCCGCGAGATCCTCGCGGCGAACACACCGTCCGAGGACGAGATCGAGGTATCGATCGGCCATCTGGTGGAACGGCTCGAGATGCCGCGGGCCGAATTCGATGCCGTCGTCGACCGGCTGAGCCGGAGGTCCGGGAAGACGCCGTTCGGGTGACGTGCGCAGGGAGGGCAGGATGTCCAGGGTGTGCTTGATCGGCTTGGCAGCCGCACTCGGAGCCCTGGCCGCCTATTTGCTGCTCTGGCCTGTTCCGATCTCGCCAGCGTGCTGGACGCCGCCCAAGGCCCCGCCGCTGACCGGCGTTTACGCACCGAATGACGCGCTCGCCGGCGTCGAGCGGCTGGAGGTCGGGCTCGGGCCGGAGAGTGTGACGGTCGACGGCGCCGGAAAGGTCACTTGCGGGCTGGAGGACGGATCGATCGTCCGATGGTCCATTTGTGAAGGGACCGCGGAGACGATCGCCGACATCGGCGGAAGACCCCTCGGGATGGGACTCGACGCGTCCGGGGACTTGATCGTCTGCGACCTGTACGGCCGGCTGCTTTCGGTCTCTCAGACAGGCAACATCCGTGGGCTCGTGACGGAAGTCGGCGGTGAGCCGCTCGGCCTGGTGAACGATCTCGATATCGGTGCCGGCGGGGCCGTCTACTTCAGCGAGTCGTCGACCGAGACGACCGACACGCTCCTCGATCTCCTCGAACACCGCCCACACGGCCGGCTGTTGGCCTATCATCTGGACACTGGGGAAGTCGAGATCCTGTTGGACGGGTTGTACTACGCCAACGGCGTCGCACTGAGCGCCGACGGATCGTTCGTCTTGGTGGTCGAAACGACGCGGTACCGGGTTCGGCGGCTCTGGCTCTCCGGTCTTCGCCGAGGTGAGGACGAGGTGTTCATCGACAACCTCCCCGGCTTCCCAGACGGGATCTCCTGCGACGAGGATGGTACGTTCTGGCTCGCGCTGATGAATCCGCGAAATGGGTTCATCGACTGGGCGCTCGAACACCCGCGGATTCGGAAGGTCGCGGCCAGGCTCCCGCTCGCATGGTTCGCCGGTGCTGCCCCCCGCTACGGCTTCGTTCTCGGCCTCGATGCCGACGGGAACGTCATCCACAATCTCCAGGATCCATCGGGGGACCACTACGCCGGGATCTCGTCCGTCATCCGAAAGGATGACGCACTCTATTTCGGCAGTCTCCTCGAGAGCGCGATTGGGAGATTGAGCGCTCCCTGAGCTAGCGAGCGATCTCTCCGATTGCGGCGAGAAGACGATCGATCTCCTCCGCCGTGTTGTAGTGGTTGATCCCGATGCGGACGAGACCGCCCGCCTCTTTGAGACCGAGCCGCTCGATGACGTGTACGGCGTAGAAGTCGCCATTCCAGACGAAAATCGCCTCGTCGCCGAGTTGGCCTGCGACTTCGTCGGGCGCGTGGCCTTCGAGTGTGAAGGAGAC
>CBFCYU010000258.1:0-2112 GCA_965602415.1 uncultured bacterium
CGAGCTTCGACCCTAAGCGCTCAATGGCTTGCCATTGGGCGCTCAACAGATCCGCGGCACCGGATCGCCTAGGGGCATGTCGAGGAACCGGCGTCCGCCGACCTCGGTGTCGAGGATGACGCGCTTCGGGTACTCGTCGGTCACCGTCCCGACGATGGCAGCGTTCGCCCCGAGCGGGTGTTTCAGCAGCCACCGCAGTGTCTCATCGGCCGCTTCCGCGGCCACGACGACGATCGCCTTCCCCTCGTTCGCCACCTCGAGCGGCGAGATCCCGAGGAGTTCCGACAGTCCGCGGACCGGATCGCGCATTGGGATCGCCGATTCCACGATCTCGATGCACGTGTCGGATTTCCTGGCCATCTCGTTCAGCGCTGCGGCCAGACCGCCGCGTGTCGGGTCCTTCATCGCGTGGACCGACTCGCCCTCGTCGCGCTCAAGGAGCGGCGCAAGCATCGGCCAGATCGGGGCGACGTCGCTCTCGAGCTTGGTCGACAGGTTGAACTCCTCGCGTGCCGCGAGAAGGGCCATCCCGTGATCCCCGATCGTCCCGGTCAGCAAGACGCGGTCGCCCGGCCGGAGTCCCGCGTCGGAGATCGCGCGCTTCGCGATGCCGAGGCCGGTCGTGTTGAGGAGGATGCCGTCGACGTCGCCGGCCGGCATCACCTTCGTGTCGCCGCAGACGACCGGTACGCCGACCTCCTCGAGCGTTGCCGCGAACGAGTCGATGATCCGTTCGAGTTCGGCGAACGGGAATCCCTCTTCGATGATTGCGGCGAGCGTCAGCGCGATCGGCCGTGCGCCCATCACTGCGAGGTCATTGATCGTCCCCGCGGCGGCGAGGCGCCCGATATCCCCGCCGGGGAAGAAGATCGGCTGGACGACGTGGCTGTCGGTCGTCAGGACTAGCTCGCCGGTTTCACCTTTCGGAAGCGCAATCGTGGCTCCGTCGTCGAGCGCGTTGAGGCCGATGGCGCCCATCCCTTCGGCACGGGTGTTCCCGAGCCTCGGCAGGAGCAGCCGTTCGAGCAGCTCGCCCATCAGCTCGCCACCGGCGCCGTGCAGTTGGGTGATGTGAGTCTCGTTCTTGTTTGGGCTCATAGCGGGCGCTCACCACCGTAGCGGAACCAGATGCTGCATGCGCCCTCCGCGCCGACCATGCATGGGCCGATCGGCGACAGCGGCGTGCAGCGCGTGGCGAACAACGGGCAGTCGCTCGGCACCGCGCGAGCCGTCAAGATTTCGGAGCAGCGACAACCGGGGATCAGGTCCTGCTCATCCGGAAGATCGACGTCGAATCGGTTCAGCGCGTCGAGGTGCGCAAACTGTTCACGGAGCCGGAGTCCTGACGAGGGGATCGTGCCGATTCCGCGCCATCCGACGTCGGCGATCTCGAACACCTCGTCGAGGAGCTTCTGCGCCGCCGGATTCCCCTCCGGATTGACGGCACGCGGATAACCGTTCTCGACCTTCGAGATGCCGTCGCGGTGCTGTCGGAGGATCAACGCGATCGCGTAGAGGATGTCGAGCGGCTCGAAGCCGCCGATGACGACGGGAATCTTTCGATCGGTCAACCATTCCTCGTACGGCTGGGTTCCGATGATCGTCGAGACGTGGCCCGGCGCCAGGTAGGCGCCGATCTTGTTCCCGGGGAGGTCGAGGAGCGCGACGAGCGCCGGAGGGATCACCTTGTGCGACACGAGGACCGACAGGTTCGGCGGCGGGTCGTCGAGGACGATCACCGCGGTCATCGGGGCTGTTGTCTCGAATCCGACAGCGAAGAAGACGACTTCGTGATTGCTCTCCTGAGCAATCGCGCTCGCGTCCGCCGCTGAGAGGATCGTCCGGACGTCGCAGCCCGCCGATCTCGCTTCGTCGAGCGACCGCTCGCTGCCCGGAACGCGAAGGATATCGCCGAACGTGCAGAGGATTGCACCGGTCCGCGCGATCTCGATCGCGGTGTCGATGTCCCGTGCCGGCGTCACGCAGACCGGGCAGCCCGGCCCCTCGAGCAGGGCGACCGTCTCCGGGAGGAAACGGCGGAGGCCGTTCCGGGTGATCGCCATCTCGTGTGTCCCGCAGACGTGGACGATCTTGAACGGATCGGGCGGAGCC
>CBFCYU010000259.1:0-2044 GCA_965602415.1 uncultured bacterium
GCCGATACGCTGGGATGGTTCTCCGACTTCGTCCCGAAGCACGCACGCCAGTTCGCCAAGCTCGCCGACGAGGCGACCGTCGCTCTGAAGGACTACGCGGACGCCGTGAAAGCCGGAAGCTTCCCGACAGCGAAAGAGTCTGTCTCGGTCTCCGAAGACGTCATCCGAGCGCTCGAAGAGACCTTGGACGAGGAATCCGAACGCTGACGATGAAGACGGCGAGGACGATCGACGAGTTCCACCAGCTCCGCGAGCGCCTCGCCGAGCCGGTCGGATTCGTCCCGACGATGGGCTATCTGCACGAGGGTCACCTCTCACTCGTACGGCATGCGAAGCGTGCCGCCGCCTCAGTCGTCGCCAGCATCTTCGTCAACCCGTCACAGTTCGCGCCATCGGAAGACCTCGCCGCGTACCCGCGGAACCTCGATCGCGATCTCGCTCTTCTCGAGGCCGAGGGCGTAGATCTGACCTTCCATCCGACAACCGAGGAGATGTACCCGGAGGGGTTCGATACCTGGGTCGACGTCGAGGAACTCACGCAGCGACTCGAAGGCGCGTCCCGGCCGACCCACTTCCGTGGCGTAGCTACCATCGTCGCCAAGCTGTTCAACATCGTCCGACCGCAGGTCGCGGTCTTCGGGCAGAAGGACGCGCAGCAGGCACTGGTGATCGATCGGCTGATCCGCGACCTCGACTTCGATATCGAGCTCGTGCTCGGCCCGACGATCCGCGAGCCGGACGGCTTGGCGATGAGCAGCCGCAACACCTACCTGTCTCAGGAGGAGCGAACGGCCGCGACAGCGCTCTTCCGCTCACTTCAGCTGGCTGAGGGCTTGTACGCTGATGGAGAGCGGGATGCCGAGAAGCTTCGCCAGGACATGGCGAAGCTTCTCGAAGCCGAACCCCTGGTTCGGTCTGAATACGTGAGCATCGCGAGCACGGAAGACCTCGCCGAGCTGGAGACGATCGATCGGAAGGTGCTCGTCTCACTCGCCGCCCGCTTGGGATCCACTCGCCTGATCGATAATGTGGTCCTGCCCCCAGGCGAGAGCCTAATCTGAAGGAGCGAGGGGATCCGGTCCCGAGTGCATGCGCCAAGCGGTTTGATCCAGGACCAATGGGCGAGGATTCCTCCGAAGGGCGATCCGTGCCAGAGGAGCGCGCCTTGCGCGCGAAGGAGGATTCCGTCTAGCCCGTTGAGGACGAAATCCGGTAGGGTTTGCTGAAACGGATCCAAAGGGCGATCCGCACTCCATGGGAGTGCGCGGAGGGCACGAATGCTGCTGACCTATGACATCGGGAATACGAACACCGTCGTCGGGCTGTTCGACGGCGATCGACTGGCCGCGCACTGGCGGTTCTGCACCGATCGCAATCGGACGGCCGACGAGCTTCGGCTGACGACGCGGAGCCTGCTGACCGAGGACGGAATCGGATCGGACCAGGTCGACGGGATCGCCGTCGCGTCGGTCGTCCCATCGCTCAATCGCTCGCTCCGGGAGGGGCTCAGCAGGTTCTTCTCCGGAGAGATCCGTTTCCTGACGCACGAAACCTCCCCGATCGAGCTCCGGGTCGACGAGCCATGGGCGGTCGGCGCCGATCGGATCGCCAATTCGATCGCGGGGCACGCGCTTCACGGCGGACCGATCCTCGTGATCGACTTCGGAACCGCAACGACATTCGACCTCGTCTCCGAGGACGGCGCCTTCCTCGGTGGCGCAATCGCTCCGGAGATGTACCTCTCCGCCCGCGCATTGACCGACAGGGCCGCTCAGCTTCCCTCCGTTGCGCTCGAGATCCCCACCACAGTCATCGGCAAGACGACGGCGGAGAACATCCGGGCCGGTGTCGTCTTCGGGTTTCTCGACCTCGTCGACGGGCTGATCGCCCGATTCCGGGCCGAGTGTCCGGAAACTCTCAAGGTCCTGACGACCGGCGGCAAGGGCGAGTTGTTCTATCAGCAGCTCGATGCGATCGAGTTCTACGATCCCTTCTTGACCCTGATCGGATTGCATCACTGGTGGCAGACGACCGGTCGTTCCGA
>CBFCYU010000260.1:0-2027 GCA_965602415.1 uncultured bacterium
ACGTTACAGGAGAGGATGGCCCGCGGAAGCTGACGTACTACGGTCTCGATCACCTCGGCAACGTCGAGCCGAGCCATACGGTTTCGCTGTTCCTCGACAACCATCCGCCGGAGACGGTCCTCGAAGTCGGCGAACCGAACTACGTCGATGAACGCGGTACGTGGATCACCTCGTCGTCGCCGATCACGCTTCGGGTCGTGGAAGGCTCGACCTACGGAGATACGCGGATCTACTACGACATCGACGGGCGCGGTTGGCGGCTCTACTCGGGCCCGTTCGTGATCGAAGGTCCGGACGGACCGCGGCAGATCACCTACTACGGGCGCAACGCCTCGGGTGTCACCGAGGCCCTGAAGTCGACCGTCCTCTACAAGGACGATGCCGCGCCGAACACGCGCGGAGGACAATCCTCCTCGGCGATCGAGGTGCAGATCGGTGAAGACACAGACGAGACGCCGCCCCCCCCCGTGCCGCCCGCTGAGGAAGAAGCCCCTACAGTGATCGAGGAAGAGGAGGAAGCCTCCGAAGTGAACGCCACGGAGGCGAACGGAACTGAAACGGACGAAGCGTCCGACGGGGCAGCCGAAGAGGCCGGCTCGACGACCGAGGACGGCGGCGAGGTTGCTCCCGAGCCCAACGCCGAACCTTCGACCGAAGGCGACGAGTTCTAGGACGCCCGCGCGATGTGGAAGAACGTCCGACTGCTCTTCTCGAAGGAGTTGACCGGGGCGATCCGGGACCGTCGGACGCTCTTCCTGACTGTCTTCTTCCCGCTGATCTTCTACCCGCTCGTTCTCTCGGTGATCGGCCAGTTCAACGAGGCCGAGCGCGTCCGGTACGAATCGCTCGTCCCGACGATCCTCGTCGTCAATCGGTCCGAGGATGACACGTTCGGCGCCGAGCTGGCGCGGGACACGACGCTCCGGTGGCGCAGCACCGGCTCGATCGAGGAGGGATTGACCGATCTCAAAGGAGACGAAGGACACGTCCTGATGGTCGTGGCAAAGGAGACCGGTGGCGAGGGTGTCGGCCTCGAGGTAACCCTCTACTACGACCAGGCCGACCCGTTCGCCCCGATCGCCGCCTCTCAGGTTCGTGGCTTCCTCGAGGCGTACTTGCAGCGGGTCGTCGGCGACAAGCTCGATGCGCTCGGCTACGACATCGAGGAACTCACCCCGCCACTCAAGATCGAGACGCGTGACGTCGCCACCGGTGAATCGTTGGGGCGGATGATCCTCAGCCGGCTCCTGCCGTACTTCATGGTCCTGGCGATCCTCACGGGTGCGATGGGGCTTGGGGCGGAGATTACCGCCGGGGAGAAGGAACGGAGCACCATCGCCACGCTTCTCGTGAGTCAGCTCTCGCGGACCGAGATCGTCCTCGGGAAGTTCCTCACCGTCCTCACGGTATCGTTGACCTCTTCCCTCCTGTCGGCCGTCGGCCTGCTGATCGGGGTGCGGTTCTTCGGCGGCGGCCTGACGCCAGCGAGCGTCTCTGGGGGGGCCGTCTTCCGGCTCGATCTGCCGGCGTTCGGTTGGATGCTCATCGTCCTGATCCCGCTGGCCGTGATCCTTGCCGCGTTGGTAATCATCGTCGGAACGTACGCGCGAAGTCAGAAGGAGGCAAGCACGTACCTTCTTCCGATTTACATGGTGATTGTGCTGGTTGGGATGATGTCGATGACCGGGGGGGTCACGTTCGAAGGGACCCGCTATCTGATTCCGGTCGCCAACGCCCTCTACGCCCTGCAAGGGATCATTGTGGGCGACCTAGTTGCGTCGAACATCGTCTACACCCTCATCGCCAACGTCACCTGCGGCGTGATCCTCATCGCCGCCGCCGTCCGGCTGTTCAAGCGCGAAGCGGTGCTGTTTAGGAGCTAGGGGAGAATCCCTCGCCAAGGCGCTAAGAGCGCAAAGGGTCACTCATCGGGAAGGCCGTTGACAATGCGAACGATGCCGTCCTTCATGAGAGCGGCCCCGAAGTTGAGGAGGAACCCAAGCCTCATTCCTGACAGTCTCAGATAG
>CBFCYU010000261.1:0-2020 GCA_965602415.1 uncultured bacterium
ACTCACGCTGTGGCCTCAATAGCGGGATTGGCAATAAAAGTACGATGCGCGTACAATACGTGGTGTGAAGGAATCCAAGGGATGCACTCGGCCAAACAGCAACAGGAGAGTAAGGGAGCACGGATGGTCCGACGAGGTAGCGTCAGTGACGGCGGGACCGATGGCGTCGCTGACGGGCAACTAGAGATTGTGCGGGGCTTGTTGCACAGGTTGGCCGTTCAGATGCAACGGGAAGGGTCAAGTCGAAGAGGCGGGGCCGCCGACATGCGATGGCTTGACCTGCACGTTCTTCAGATTGTGGCCGAGCACGCTGGAACCTCCATGAAAGCACTTCGGGAGCACTTCCAAATTCCTCGAAGCTCGCTAACCAGCGTGATCAATCGATTGGAGGAGCGGGGTCTGCTCGTACGGCGGATTCATGTGGAGGACCGGCGATCGTATTTGCTTGAGGCGACCGACTTGGGATGGGAAGCACAAGAAGAGCACAACCGAGAGGATCGAGAGATGGCAAGGGGTTTATTGCGTCCCCTGAGTCAGCAAGAGCGGAAAGCGCTAGTCGAGCTTCTTGAGAAGATTACGCGGGGGTGGTAGTTTTTTTCGATCATATAGTACGAATAGCGTATTAAACGCGTCGCGTACAATAGGAGGAATGCGAGCACTGAAGGACGAGAGGAAGAGCGGTGTGCAGGGTACGGAGCCGATTGGGCGGCTGCTCGTAGGCATGTCGATCCGATCGATTGGACTCCGCCATAGCAGAGAACCGGAGGGAGACGAGCGGTCTTGAGAGAGCTTGACGAAAGGAGAGACGATGACGGTATCTGAGAGGCTCGCGTTCGGCGGGATTCGTCTCATGCATGAGACGCTGTACGGGTTGTTTCGCGACGCCGATCGCATTCTGCGTGACGCTGGGCTGGCTGAAGGCATGAAGGTTCTGGAAGTAGGCTGTGGGCCAGGGTTCTTCACTCTGCCGGCTGCACGTCGAGTTGGCGAGGGCGGAGTTGTTTGCGCGATTGACTTGAATCCGTACGCTGTGGAGTACGTGCGCCAGAAGGTCGCTCGAGATGGAGTAGCCAACGTGACAGTCGTTGAGCGCGACGCTGCAGCCACTGGCTTTCCGCAAGGGAGCTACGATCTCGCGTTTCTGTTTGGGCTCCGCCGCGCGATTGGCGGGATGGATGCTGTCCTTCGAGAGACGTATCGGGTCCTTCGTCCCAGCGGGGTGCTCGCGACCGAGGGTCCTCTTGCCCGCCAGTCGGAGTTCTTCGAGTTTCGCTCACGACGAGGGCGCATCTCCGTGTACTCGCGCTCACCCTGAAGGGTGTATGGAGCCGCACGCAAAGATCGAGAGGGCTGAGCCTGAGGGCTAGGCGGGCGGAATTGCGTTAGGAGCGCGTGCGTCCCACGTGTTCTCGGGGCGATCGGAGAGAGCGCAGAACAGAAGAATCGATCTGCACAGCTCTGACGTTGATTGGAGCCTGAGGGCTGGATGTGGGCCGCGAGTCCTTGCTGCTGCCTGGTGGCCGAGGCAGTATCGGACAGAATCCCGCATCCAATGTACACTACGGCACATCAGTGGCCTAGGGCGGTCGTCATTGAGGAGCTTGACGGGTTGATCACCGTACTAAGCAAGATGACGATCACGTCCATGACTGGAGCAGCCGTTTGGCGGTCGTCATTGGTTTGGCACAGTGTCCATTCGCCAAGTGGCAAGGGAGAAAGGCATGATCGGAAGACTGGATCTGGCAGGGGCCGTTGTGGCGCACTGGATCTACGCGGTGAGCATTCTCGTCTTCGTTCTTCGATTGCTGCAGATGCCGAAGCTTGGCCACTGGATCGGCTCAGGGGTGTTGCTGGCGGCGTTCCCTCTTGGCTACCTGTTGACCAGGAGCCCCAGCCTGGGGCGTTCCACTCTCTACTTTCTCCAAGTCGGGCTCATGCTCGCCTGGCTGGTTGCCGCGTTCCTTCTGGACTGGTGGCCGGGGATTGAGTTCCGTCAAACGCGGTGGGTTGTGATCCCGTA
>CBFCYU010000262.1:0-1982 GCA_965602415.1 uncultured bacterium
GCCATAGACGGTGTGCCCCTTCTTCGCGAGATGGTCAGCGCAGGAACACCCGATGCCCGAAGCGGCTCCCGTGATGAGGCCGACTCGCTTCGCGACCGACATGACACGCATTGCGCGGATCCGCGAACCGGGCCGCGACGACGGGCGTATAATTGAGCCGGAGGTTCGAGATGAATATACGCTTGCTCGTCGCCGGCGCCGCTCTCACCCTGGTTTGCTTCGGCGCTTTGGGGGCGGAGTGGGAGGAGACGGACTGGGGCGCCAACGTTGTGTTGGACTACAAGACCGGTCTTCCCGCGGTTGTCTTCCACGTCGCTCTCGAGTACACGTCCACCCCGGATTCCTACCACATCGAAACGTCGTGGGAGGTCTTCGCGATCGTCGATGGCTTGGAGGTTCCTCTCGACGGCTTCTCGCGCACGTCGATCCGATCGGGCGAGGTCAGGCGCGTCTACTCGGCCTCTCCGCCGGTGCTGATCGAGCCGGGCGAGCAGTACGGAGCCAGGGTAACGATGACCGATCCCGTCCACGATCTCTCCTACGAGCGTACGTTCGACTTCCTCGCCCCGCCTGCGGTCCCGTTCGGAATCCGGCTGACCGGCTGGGACGGCTCGGGGGACGTCGACTTGAGCGACCTCCCCGACGAGGAGCTGGAGGAGCTCGTTCTTCTGCAGGATCTGCTCAGTGGGTATACACGCGTGGCGGACGGTGTATCGGTTGAAGGGTTCCTCCGAGGGGATGCCGCGACCGGCGTCTACCCGCTTTCGCTTCTTCTCCTGCCGACGGTGGACATCGACACCTCGGGGACGCCGATTAGGATATACGTCATACTGAATCTTTACGTCTACACTCTCTCCGCTCCCGGCGAAGTCGCCGGCGTGCTCGACCAGCTCGACCAGTTCATGCAGGAATTCGTCGGCGACGTCTACACGGGAACGGGCAGCTCGATTCTCGGCGGGGGGCAGACAGTCTTCGTCCAGGATTCGGTCTGGTCGATCCTCGAGGCGAGTGTCGGGGAACTCGGCGACCGCTAGATCGTCTCAGTCGTTCGTCCGTCCTCGCGTGGCCGGGAGGAAGAGCCACAGATCCGGGAACCACGGGTCTCCGCCGTCGGGGAAGCGCTGCCACGTGCTGTCGTCATCGTCGGTGTCGGTCAGTGGTGACGTCTCGTCGACGACGAACCCGGCCGGGTCGATCAATCGGATCACGGTCGCTTGAGCATTCCGCAAGGCGAGCCGCGGGTAGACGAAGACGAATCGCTCGCCCGGCCCGAGGATCGTCGATCCCTCCGCAATCGGGAACGTCCCCGGTCCCCGATACGTGTACGAGACCGTCCATCCGGCAAGATCGACGGGCTGCTCGGAAGGATTTAGGACCTCGATCCACTCATTCCCGCTGTCGAGGCCGTCCGGGTTGAGTTCGACCTCGTTGATGACGAGCGCGATCTGCCCCACATCCTGCGCTGCGGACGCGACGCTCGCGAGAACCACGAGGACAGCGAGCGTCGTCAGCCGGTTCCGCACACGTCGTCGTCTTGGCATGTCGCTCGGCCTCCTTCGGCATCGGGTTTGCCAACGATACCCGCGGCGCAGCGGCGTGCACAAGCCTTCAGCGGGTCCCGCCGGCATTCACCGCATACGGCGGGTAGACTTCGGGCGGCATGGAACCGCTCCTCACATCTCGACTCCGGTTGGTCCCTCTGACGCGGGAAGAGCTGCTCGCCCTGGTGGCGAGCGAGAACGCCCCGCTCCGGATTGCCGGTGCGGCGATCGACCCGCAGCTGGTCGATGCCCCGGCCGAGTGGGCGATCCGGATGAAACTGGCGAAAATGGAACGGGCCAGGGTCGAAGAACATCCCTGGCTGATCTACTGGCTGGCTGTCCTGCAATCGGAAGAGCGAGGGATCGGGCTGCTCGGGTTCAAGGGCCTTCCGAGCGGGGACGGCGACGTCGAGATCGGCTACGGAATCGCTCCGGTGTATC
>CBFCYU010000263.1:0-1975 GCA_965602415.1 uncultured bacterium
GAAACTCCTCGACATCCCGTATCTGAACATCCACACCCCGCTCGACGAGATCGGACGACGGCGAATGGCCGAGACAGCCGCCGAGCTGGGCGAGGACGCCACGGTCGCCGAGTTGGTCGCCCGGTTCTACGAGACGTTCGGCGAGTTCCGCAACGCCGCAACCGAGATCGAAGTTCGGGTCGGAGTGCCGGGGAACCGGGTCGGGAAGGTCGTCGTCTCGCACGGAGCTGGAACGAACGGCGGGTATCCGGTCGCCAAGGCGTACTACGATCACGGGATCGACACCGTGATCTACATCCACTGTCGCCCGGCCGACGTGAAGAAGCTGATCGATGAGGTCGGTGAGGCGAAGAACCTGATCATCACCGGCCACATCGCCAGCGACTCGGTTGGGATCAACCCGTACGTCGACCGGCTCCGCGCCGAGGGTCTCGACGTGACGACGTTCAGCGGGATCATCCCCACCTAGGCCTGCTGTGTCCTTCGTTGTTGCGACGTGGAACGTCAACTCGATCCGCTCCCGCCTGCACACGCTGCTTCCGTGGCTGGAGAGGGTCTCTCCGGATGTCGTCTGCCTGCAGGAGACGAAGGTTCAGGATCACGAGTTCCCGGTCTCGACGATCGAGGAGGCCGGCTACCACGCCGCCTTTCGTGGGGAGAAGTCATACAACGGTGTCGCGATCCTGTCGAAGACACCGAGCGAGAACGTCCGCTGCGGGTTCGACGACGGCGGCCCGCCCGACGAGGCGCGCCTGATCGTCGGTGAGGTGAACGGGGTTCCGATCGTCAACACCTACGTCCCGCAGGGGCGTGCGCCGGATCATCCGATGTTCGCGACCAAGCTCGAGTGGTTCGCGCGGCTGCGTGCATACTTCGAGTCTCACTTCTCGCCCGATGAGCCGTTCCTCTGGCTTGGCGATCTCAACGTCGCTCCCGAGCCGATCGACGTCCACGACCCGAAACGGCTGGCGGGCCACGTCTGCTTCAACCCCCAGGTCACCGAGGCCCTTGAAGACGTCAAGTCGTGGGGGCTCGCCGACCTCTTCCGGAAGCACGTTCCCGAACCCGGCCAGTACACCTACTACGACTACCGGGCCAAGGACGGCGTCGCCGAAGGCAAGGGCTGGCGCGTCGACCACATCCTCGCCACGCAATCGCTTGCTGACCGCTCAACGAAGGCCTGGATCGACCTCGAGCCTCGTCAAGGCGAGAAGCCATCCGACCACACGCCGATGCTGGTGGAGTTCGACCTCTAGCTGTCGACCGGGCGTAGCTGGGTCGTGTATCATCAACGCTCGGGTCGAGCGAGGAGGCACGGATGGACTACGCGGAGCGGCGGGGGCGGTTGCTGGAAGGCAAGGACATCGACGGGTTCCTGATCTTCGATCTCGATCGGACGATGCCTCGGGAGATGGATCGGCCGAACATGCAGTACCTCTCCGGCTACAACGGAGAGGGGGCGCTGCTGATCACGGCCGCGGAGACGGTGCTGCTGACGGACTCGCGGTACCTCGAGCAGGCGAAGCGACAGGTGCCTGGGCTGCCGCTCATCCACGCGGAGCTGAAGTACTACGACGAGCTGGCGAAGACGATCGGCGAGCGGGGCTTGATGCGAATCGGCTACGCGGCTTGGCGGACGACGGACTACGTTCTCGGCCGGCTGTCGGAGATCCCGGGCACCGAGTGGATCCCATTCGAGGACCCGGTAACCGACTTGCGCGCCGTGAAGGACGCCGACGAGATGGCAGCGCTTCGTGAGGCGATCCGCCTGGCGGAGGAGGCGCTCGCGCACCTGCGTAACACGGTCGAGGTTGGGATGAACGAGGTCGACGTCGCGGCGGCGCTCTCCGCGAAGCTGCGTGAACTCGGCTCGGACCGGGTCGCGGTGGGCCCCACCGTTGGCGCGGGGCCCAAACCCGCGCGGCCGCACAACCCCCCCGACCTGCCCACCACCTTCGGCCCGGCGAGGCTGTTC
>CBFCYU010000264.1:0-1904 GCA_965602415.1 uncultured bacterium
CGAATGCGGGATCGGGCTGCTGCTCGCACAGCGAGAGGGGCTCGTGTACATCGAGCGACCCGCTATCGCGTGTCGCGGGGGAGTTTGCCGTCAGCAGCAAACTCCCGTGGGTGAAGCGTGTGCAATACGTGTGAGCATCTCGCACGATGAAGGGTCCTGCAGTACAGTGTGAAGAGGGGTTGACATGCCGCAACTCGAAGGGATCTTCCCGCCGATTCCGACGCCGTTTGACGCGGATGGCGAGATCGACGCTGCCGCGCTCGCCGAGAACCTGAGCTGGTGGAACCGATACGACCTGTCCGGAGTTGTCGTTCTCGGATCGAACGGCGAAGCCGTTCTGCTCGATGGGAGTGAGAAGCTAAGTCTGATCGAAGCGGCGCGCGCGGGCATCCCCGAGGGCCGCTCGATGATCGTCGGGACCGGATCTCAATCGACGCGGGCGACGATCTCGCTGACACAGGCCGCCGCGGACGCGGGAGCCAACTACGCTCTCGTCCTGCCGCCTTTTTACTACAAGGGTCTGATGACCGCCGACGTGCTCGAGTGGCACTTCCGCGCCGTCGCCGACGCCTCGCCGATCCCGGTCGTTCTCTACAACATGCCGGCGTGCACCGGGATCGACATGAGCGCCGAGTTGATCGTCGCCCTCGCCGGGCACGAGAACATCGTCGGGCTGAAGGACTCGGGCGGGAACACGGCCAAGCTCGGCCAGATTCACGGCGAGCTTGGCGAACGCTTCCGGATCCTTGCCGGATCGGCGAGTTTCCTCCTGCCCGCGTTGAGCGTCGGCGCGGTCGGCGGCGTCCTCGCGCTGGCGAACATCGCCCCGCGGCAGTGCGTGGAAATCCTCCGCCTGGCTTCCGAGGGAGACGTCCGGGCGGCGAGCGAACTCCAGGTTCGGATGATCCCCCCGAACAGCGCCGTGACGCGGCGGTGGGGGGTTCCGGGGCTGAAGGCGGCGATGGAGATGCTCGGGCTGCGCGGCGGGCCGGTCCGGTCACCGCTCCTTCCGCTCGACGCCGAGAATCGAGAGGAGCTGCGATCGATTCTGGTCGAGGCGCGGATCCTCGATCCGGATAAGGAGGAGATCACGAGATGAAGGGCCGCACGCTACTGATGATTCCGGGGCCGATCGAGTTCGAGCCGGCCGTGTTGCAGGCGCTCGGCGCTCCGACGACGAGCCACGTCTCGCCCGATTTCATCGAGGCATTCGGCCGGGCGCTCGAGCGGATGCGCGAGGTATGGTGCGCTCCGGTCGGCCAACCGTTCGTCCTCGCCGGGTCGGGGACGCTGGCAATGGACACGGTCGGGGCCAACCTGGTCGAGCCGGGAGACCGGGCGTTGGTCCTGAGCACCGGCGTCTTTGGCGATCGGTTCGAGGACCTCCTGTCGCGGTACGGCGCCGACGTGACGATCCTTCGCTTTCCGCTCGGCGAGACGGTTGAATTCGAACGGGTCGAGGTTGAACTCGCCGCCGGCAGCTACAAGCTGATCACCGGGACGCACGTCGACACCTCGACGGGCGTCCGAATCGACGCCGAGCGGTTCGGGGCGATGGGCCGGAAGCACGGCGTCCTGACGGTCCTCGACGGGGTCTGCTCGGTCGCCGGCGAGAAGATCCGCCAGGAGGCATGGGGGATCGACGTCGTCCTGACGGCGTCGCAGAAGGCGATCGGCGTTCCACCGGGTCTGGCGCTTCTCGTGGCGAGCCCTCGAGCGATCGAGGCGTTTCGAGCCAGACGCACCCCGACGGCGAACTACTACGCCGACTGGGAGAAGTGGCTCCCGATCATGAGCGCCTACGAGGAGCGAAGGCCAAGCTACTTCGGCACCCCCGCGGTCAACCTGATCGCGGCGCTCGACGTCAGCCTCGGGCAGATCCTCGCCGAGGGGATCGATCCGCG
>CBFCYU010000265.1:0-1902 GCA_965602415.1 uncultured bacterium
CCACCGCCGTCCTACGAGAAGCTGAAGGGCGTGATCGGGAATCGCCTCAGGAAGCTGTAGATGTCGGCCGAGCCGCTCGCGAGCCAGGGATGTTGCATCGCAAGACCTGCTCCTCGCCCCTGACCCCGAGACCGGGTTCGGCTCCGCTGCGGGACGATCTAGCGCAGGATAGCCAGTGCGGCCAGCGCGCCGAGAAAGCCTACGAATCCCAACGCGAACCCCGGGGTCTCGGTCGGGCGGAGCCTCTCGTACGCCATCGCCGCGAAGTCGTCGTGATACATCGATCGGATGACTCCACGATCGTCTTCGGCAAAGGCAACCATCAGACGCCCCTCGATCTCCTCGAACAGGAGCGGTTCGACCTCAACCAGCTCCATGTCGAGGGCCAGGCCCGTCATCCGCACCGAGCGGTCGGACGTGGCCGTCACACGGACATTCGCAAGGGACCAGTACACGAGTCCGAGAATCCCTGAGTTGATCCTTCGAGTGGGGAGGTATGTTCCCGCACAGCGCTTCGCGTTACCCAAGTCCGCTTCGACCGCTGGGGCCATCTCGGCACTCTCCGACGAGGCCGGGAACCAACGATCAAGGAACTCCATCAGGAATTCCTGCGTGATGATCGGTCCGATTCCGCTGCCCGAGGAGTTGATCGAGAAGAAGACGCCGACGTTCTTCGCGGGAAGCAGCGCGAGGATCGAATGGAAGGCTGCGTCACCGCCGTGGAGGATCAGCCGCTCGCCGTTTCGGAAGTACTCCAAGAATCCGTAGCACATCCCGGGAAGCCGGTCGTCATTGACGAACTGTCGCTGATGCATCAGTTCGGCCGTATGTTGCGCCATGATCCTCGTGTCGCCGTACTGCCCGCCTTGGAGATGCGCGATCATGAACGCCGCCATGTCCGTCGCGGTTGTGCTCAACCCCCCGACAACCGGGAGAAGCTCCAACCTCGATGTGTTCTTCCTCAGTCGCTTGAGCAGTCCGAGCCGAAGTGAGTAGCTCGCGGATTCTCGAGCCGCGAGCTCGGGCGGGAGAGGTTGAGCCAGCGAACTGCTGTTCATGCCGAGCGGTCGGAGGATGTGTTCGGCGATGTACGTGTCACATGGGGTTCCGGTCACACGTTCGACAATGTACCCAGCCAGCGCGGCGCCGTAGTTCGAGTAGGCCGCGTAGTCCCCCGGGCGGAAGATTCGATCGGGCATGTACCGCACGAGGTAGTCCCCGAGGATCGGAAGCTCGTCACCGAACAACGGCCCCTGCATTTCCTCGAATCCCGCCGTGTGCGTCAGGAGGTGTTCGAGGGTGATCGACTCGCGATGCGTCGGTGGAATCCGGACGTCCCCCAAGTAGTCGTTGATGTCCGCGTCCAGATCGACGAGCCCCTCCTCGGCCAGCTGCATGATCGCGGTCCAGAGGAACAGCTTGGTGACCGAGGCAGCACGGAAGAGGGTTTCTTCGGCAACCACCGGCCGGTTCTGATCGATGTGCGCCCATCCATACCCCTTGGCGAACAGCAACTCTCCATCGGCGACCACCGAAACGGTCGCACCGGGGATTCGATAGGTGGACAGAAGATCTTCGATCTGCGCACTCAGATCGTTTCCAAGCTCCTCCGGAGCCGTCGGCCAACGATCCGCCCCTTCGAGGAGCGAGGCACAGAGCGAAGTCATCAGGAGCGCGGTTACAACCAGACACCAGGCGATACGAGGGCTTCTCATGGACTCTCCTTCTTGACGCCATCTGCGCCAATTGTATTGTGCAGGGAGGCAGTCGCAACTCCGACCGAGCCTTGGCCACACCGCGCGACGGTGTTTCGTTGCCCAAGAGATCCCCTGTTCATCGATGGCAAGGAATTCCTCACCGGCCCGCCGCCGTCCTACCAGAATCTGAAGGGCCTGATCGAGA
>CBFCYU010000266.1:0-1896 GCA_965602415.1 uncultured bacterium
CGGATTTCGCACTCCTGACCAACGAGAGTCTGCTGTTGGTAGCAGACTCTCACGTGACTCGCGCTAGCGGGTCACGTACTCCCCGCGATCCGCTGCGGCGGATCGCGCACTGACCCGTGACGCGGTGGGTTGGCATTCTATCGCGAACGATCCATCCTCCGATTCCTCACCCAGGCCAGTTTGCCGACCATCGGCAAACTGGCCTGCGACACCCACGGGTTGGCGCGCCTACGCTTCTCAATCCGAGCCCCAGCAGCTCGCCAACGGGAGTTTGATGTTCGACAGCAAACTCCCACGTGACGCGCGACAGCGGGTCACGCTCCTCACCCACGGCAGTTTGCCGTCCGTCGGCAAACTGCCCCGTGACACAATGGCTTGGCGCGAAGCGCCAAGCCGTGCTATTGTGTCACGCAAGGTATGTCAGGCGTACGCCACCCAGCCTTCGGCGGGTGGCGTGTTTCATTGTTAGGAGGATGCATGGCCGTACAGATCGCGGTGGTGGTTGGATACTTCGCCGTCCTTCTCGGGATCGGCTTCTGGGCGATGCGCCGGGCGCGCGGGACGAGCGAGGACTACTTCATCGCCTCGCGAACGACGCCCCCGCTCGTCCTGTTCCTCACGATGGCCGCGACGAACTTCAGCGCGTTCACCGTCTTCGGCTTTGCCGGCGCAGGATGGGAGAGCGGCTACGCCTACTACCCGATCATGGGGTTCGGGACTGGTTTCATGGCGCTGACGTTCGTCCTCATCGGTCGCCCGGCCTGGCGGCTGGGAAAGGAGCACGGCCTCGTCACGCCCCCGGAGCTCGTCTACCGGCTCACCGGAAGCCCCGTCCTGCGCTTCCTCTTCTTCCTCGTGATGACGGTCTTCACTGTCCCGTACCTGGCGATGCAGCCGATGGCCGCCGGATACGCGCTGGAGTCGCTGCTCGGGATTCCCTACTTCGCCGGAGCGGCGCTGATCACGGCCGTGATGCTTCTCTACACGTTTCGTGGCGGCTTCCGTGGCGTCACACGGACCGACGTCTTCCAGGGCGGGATGATGATCGTCCTGCTCGTCGTCGCAGTGGCGATCATCGCCGGACGCTTCGGTGGGTTGTCGGCCGCCAATCGTACGGTCATGACTGACTTCCCCGAGCTGTTCGCCCGCCCCGGCCTGGGAGGGATCTACACACCGGGGATCTGGTTCGGTTACATGCTCCTCTGGTTTCTCTGCGATCCGATGTTCCCGCAGCTGTTCCAGCGTTTCTACGCCGCGAAGAGTCCGCGCGGGTTGTCGACGACGATGTCGCTCTACCCCCTGCTGACCGGTTTCCTGTTTCTTCTTCCGGTGACGATCGGTGTCCTCGGGCGTCTCTCCTTCCCGACGCTCCCCGAGGGAATGGCCGCCGATCAGATCCTCCCGCTGATGCTCGCCGAGCACGCCCCGCCGGTGATCGAAGCGCTCGTGTTGACTGCGGCCCTCGCCGCGCTGATGTCGACCCTCGACTCCCAGCTGCTGACGCTGTCGTCCATGTTTGCGCGAGACGTTTGCGAACCAATCCGAGATCGGCTCGTGAGACGAGGAGGTAGAAACGCCGATTCCTCCTCGTCAGGCGAATTGCCGCAGTGGGTCGGGAAGGTCTTCGTGGTCGGGCTCGCTCTCGTCGGGCTGGCGATCGCCTACCGCCCGCCGGCGACGTTCCGCGTCATCGCCACGCAGACGTTCACCGGCCTCGCGGTTCTGTTCCCGATCGTCGTCGGCGCGATCTACTGGAAGCGGATGAGTCCCGGCGCAGCGATCGCTTCGATCGTCGTCGGTGAGGGGCTCGTCGCCGCGTACTACCTGAAGCTCCTCCCGAGGTTCGGCACGCTCCCGGTCATCCCAATTCTCGTCGTCACGACCCTTGTCCTCGTC
>CBFCYU010000267.1:0-1844 GCA_965602415.1 uncultured bacterium
CTCCGCGAACAAGGCAAGAGCGTGGTCCAGACGTTCAAGGAGGTGCTCGCATGAAGGGACTGAAGACACTCCTCTGGCTCGAGCACCGGCGAAGCTGGGTCTGGGCGGTCTCGCTGCTTGGTTCGCTTGCGTTCTGGGCGTGGGGGATCAAGCAGGTGAGCGTGATGGACGTCGGCGAGCGGCTCGGGATCCGCGCTGGCCTCCTCGGGATGGCGTGCGCGATCGGCGCCCTCGTCCTCTGTCTGATGATCGGGCGGATCCGAGCCGAGACGCGGCACGGGCAGTACCAGGTGCTGCTGTTGACGCCACCGAGCGGCTACGCGCACATCGCGGCGCGATACCTGTACGCGGCCGGCGTGGCGGTCGTCTACTTCGTCACGATCGGGTTCCTCTTCTGGTGGATCTTCGAGCTGGCGGGCATCCGCTTCGATGCGGGGACGCTGTTGGATCTGGTCCTCGCGGTGCCGTCCTACGCGGTCAGCGTGACCGTCCTACCGCTGTTGGCATGGACGCTTCTGCTGATGGTCTTCATCAGCGCGTATCGGATCTCGGGACCTGGCTGGGTGCCGGGAACGGTGATGATTCTCGGGACGCCGTTCGCGTTTCGGTGGCTGGTCAACGGGGTCACCCGGATCTCGTATTCGCTCCCAGCGTGGCGGATGCTGGAGCGGCTGCCGATGACGGTCGCCAGTCGGTTCGCGACCGTCGACCCCGAAACGTCGGCGGAGATAGTCAGGGTCTCCCGAGCGGGCGCGCCGATTGAGCCGCTGTTGATCATGCTCGCACTGACAGCGGTGCTGTTGGTGCTCGCCGGGCGGATCTGGCAGGAGGTGGAGGCATGACCCAGGCATTCTTGATCGTCATCCGCGTGGCGCTCGTCGCGCTCGTCGGCTTCTGGGCGTATCGTCTTTGGACGGGAACGGCTAGTTGGACCTCCCGCAGCGTCGGGATGCTCTTCTCCGCCGTCCTCGCCTGGCAGATCGTCGCCGGGACGTGGTAGGGACGACCCACTTGGATCGATAGAACAACGGAGGAGACGATGAAACGAAGGCTGATTCTTTGGTTGGGACTGGTCGCCCTGATCGGTGCGGCGCTCGCCCTCGGAGGGTGCGTGGAGATTCCGATCCACGAGGCGACGCGGACGCTGGAGGGGAGCTTCGATGTGACCGGGGCCGTCGATCTCGACGTGTCGACGTCGAACGGCCGAGTGACAGTGCGCGGCGTCGAGGGGCAGACGAGGGTTGCGGTGATCGCGACGCTGCGGTCGCACGGCGACTCGCTGATCGGTGCGGCAAACCGCGTCGCGCAGATCGTCGTCGAGATGACCCACAACGGGAATCACGTCGTGCTCAGTTACGACGCGAGTGATCACCCGTGGGACGTACGCCGCTACAGCGGCGTCGACTTTGAGATTACGGTCCCGACGACGGTCGATGCAGATGTCGATACGTCGAACGGCCGGATCGAGGTCGCCGACGTAACCGGGATCCTCGATCTCCACACGAGCAACGGCGCGATCGCGGTGTCGGATGTAGTCGGCGAGGTGCATGCCTCGACGAGCAACGGTGCGGTCACGATCGACACCTTCGAGGGGATCCTCGACCTCGGCACGAGCAACGGACGGATCGGGATGGAGAACATCGCCGGCGTCGTCGATGCGCAGACGTCGAACGGGAACATCGCGTTCTCCGGGATGCTCGTCGACGGGAGCGATCATCGGATGATCACAAGCAACGGGCGGATCGATCTCGCCCTGCGCTCGGACGCGTCCTTGATCATCGAGGCGCGAACGAGCAACGCATCGATCAGCACGGACCTACTGCTGATTGGCGACACAGAGGGGA
>CBFCYU010000268.1:0-1831 GCA_965602415.1 uncultured bacterium
TCCCGAGCGCGAAGCCGCCGTGCGGCGGCGCCCCGTATTCGAGCGCTCGAAGGAAGAACCCGAATCGAAGCTCCGCCTCCTCGGGCGAGATCTTCAGTAGGCGGAAGATCCGCTCTTGTAGCTCCCGATCGTGGATTCGAATGCTCCCGCTGCCCAGCTCGATTCCGTTCAGTACGAGATCGTAGGCGTTGGAGACGACCGAGAGCGGGTCGGTCTCCAGGGCGTCGATCTCCTCGGCGCGCGGCGAAGTGAACGGATGGTGAGAGCTGGTGAGTTCTCCGGCCTCGTCGAGTTCGAACATCGGGAACTCGGTCACCCACAAGAACTTCCACTCGTCTTTCGCGAGGTTCTCCTGCCTGGCGATCGTGCGCCGGAGCTCACCGAGCGGGAGCTCGATCCCCACGCCGGCGGCGAGGAGAATCAGGTCGCCCCGCTCGGCGCCGAACGCCTCGGCGATCCCGCGAAGCTCGGCCTCGCTCAGGAACTTGGCGATCGGGGACGAGATCGACTCCTCGATCTTCAGCCAGGCGAGGCCCTTGGCTCCGGCAGAGACGGCGACCTCCTGGAGTTGATCCAACGCGGAGCGTGAGTATCCGGCGCAGCCCTTGGCGAGGATCCCCCCGACTTTCCCGCCGTCGGCGACCGCCCCGGCGAAGACGCGGAACCCGCACGCGGCGACGAGCTCCGAGACATCGTGGATCTCCATCCCGTAGCGGAGATCCGGCTTGTCGATCCCGTAGCGGGCCATCGCCTCGGCGTGCGACAGCCGGGGGAACGGGATCTCTAACTCGATGGAGAGCGTGTCGCGGAAGACGCGGGCCATCGCGGCCTCCAAGAAGCAGAGGACGTCGTCCTTGTCCTTCGGGAAGGCGATTTCGAGGTCGAGCTGCGTGAACTCGAGTTGCCGATCGGCGCGCAGATCCTCGTCGCGGAAGCACTTGACCAGCTGGAAGTAGCGGTCAACCCCTCCGATCATGAACAGCTGCTTGAACAGCTGCGGTGACTGCGGGAGAGCGTAGAACGACCCTGGGTTCATCCGGCTCGGGACAAGGAAGTCGCGCGCGCCCTCGGGTGTCGACTTGGTCAGAAAAGGAGTCTCGATCTCGAGAAACTCCTCCTCGGAGTAGTAATCCCGGATGCTCTTGAACACACGATGGCGTAGCGCGAGGTTGTGCTGCATCTTCTCGCGACGCAGGTCGACGTAACGGTACCGAAGCCGCGTCTCCTCCGTCGTATCGGAGCCGTCGCCCTCGACGAGGAACGGCGGCGTCTTCGCGCGGTTGAGGATCGTGAGGTCCTCAACGTGGACGTCGATCTCACCGGTCGCCATGTCGGGATTGATGTTCTCTTCGCCCCGTCTCGCGACCGTCCCCCTCACGCAGATGACGTCCTCCCGATTGAGATTGTGCGCCTCCGCGAGGTCCGCGGCGTCGCCGGGGAAGAAGAGCTGCACAATCCCCGAACGGTCGCGCAGATCGACAAACGTGATTCCGCCGAAGTCACGTCGACGATTGACCCATCCTGCCAGGGTTACCGTCCGGCCGACGTCTGCCACTGCCAACTGCGCGCAGTAGTCCGTTCGCATGGTGACTCTCCTCCGAAAGCGTTCGATGGCGATCGATTATAGGCGGCCTGCGAGTCGCTTCAATCGGCCTTCACGCCGCCGGCGACGCGCTCGCTACTCGTCCCGCAGGTCGCCCTTGAAGAACCGGCGTCCGAAATTCGGCTCCCAGTCGGTGAAATCGCCCGGCTGATTGTCGGCGCCGATGTGCATCCGAATCATGTTCAACTTCGCGGAGAGGTTGTCGAAGTGATAGACGGCGATCGCTTC
>CBFCYU010000269.1:0-1820 GCA_965602415.1 uncultured bacterium
AGACGACCTTCCCCGCCTTGTTGAGGATCAATCGGTCGCCGGCGTCCCAACCCTGAGCGAGATACAAATAGTACCCGTTCGCCAGGCGTTCACCGCGCGCGTTGGTCCGATCCCAGTCGACGGTGTCGCCGAGGACCAGCCCCGAGTTCCACAACTCGTTCTCCGCCAGATCGTAGATCGTCACCCGCAGGCTCGCTGCCCCGTCCGCCTCGAACCGAATGACGTCCGAGTAGAGCGTCGCCGTGAAGCTGACCTGCTCCGAGTCCGCCGCTACCCACAGCGGCACGAGCACCGCCGTCGCTACGAGCATCCCGCACAACGCGACCCACAAGGCCGCCCTCCGCCCACTTCGCTTCATGTACTGCCTCCTTGTTGCCGAGTGATTGATGCGAGGAGTATAGGGGGATGGGCAAACCAACAGGATGTAAAAGGACAGAGCGCAGGATGCCAAAGGAGGTAGTGAGTTCCAACGCGCGCTACTCGATGGATAGTAATATGTTCTGATTGACAAGACAGCAAAAGACGGGGAGAGGCGCCACCTCTCCCCGCCAAGTGATTGATGGGAGGAGTATAGGGATAGGGGCACAGGATGTGGAAGAAGCTGACGGGTGCCAACACACGCGATCGAAATGCGATACGTTCCGTCCCCTACCTAGAAGCGTAACTAGAAGGCAGGAGAACAGGCAGTTCTCAGAACGTCCACTACGAGGAGCCAGAAGGCGGCAACCCTCCTTGCGGTGGCGTGCCGCTTGTCTCTTGAAGTCCGGTGGCTGGCTGGATGCTGCGAGGAGTCAGAGAGAACCGGAAATCCCGCCTCGAAGATTCGCCAACAGCTCGGGTTCGTGCTTGCTGACCATGCTGTCCAGTGATGCGGCGTCGTAGCGATATCCGAACCCCCTGACGTTCGCGACGCAAGCTCCCGCGCCAGCCACGGTAGCATCGAGATGCTTCCGCAGCAGGTAGACGCACTGCCTGACGTCACGGGAGTCGGCAAGATTGGCCTCGGGCCAGAGCGTTCCGACGATCTCGTCCTCTTGGAGAACTCTCCCCTCCTCCCGCACCAACAAGGAGAGCATATGGAACGGCTTCGGAGGCAGGAACATTGGCTTGCCGTGGAGCACGACTCGTTTTGCTGGCTCATCGAGCACGAGAGAGCGTTTGGGTCGCATCGCGGCTACGGAGAGTGAGTGGACGATCCCATTCAACGGACTCCAGACAACGTCCCGATGGTCCAGCCAAGCTAGAATCAGCATCAAGCTCACGCACGCAACGAGGAATGCGGCGAGGGCGATCCCGGCGCCGGCGAGCCGGATCGTCCGCAGATGACTCGCAAGGGCCTTCAGCTCGTATCCGACGCGAACGTAACTGGTAGGACCGTCCGGATCGTCTGGCTTCCACGGGCCCATCGGAACGACGGTGTCGGCCAGGAGCCGACCCCGATTCGACTGGATCGCCGCGGTACTCAGTGCCGCGAGAGTGCTTGCGACGTGGAACGGAACGCTGGACGACCAATTCTCATCGGCCGAGTTAACGATGACGGCGTTCCCGAGAACCACCTGAATGTAGGCCGCCTCGCCGAGCAACATGAGATCCACGACCCGCTGAAACGACTGGCGGGCTTCCAGGCTGATCCACCCCTCCGCAGCCTGCTCGCTGGTCCATGCTTCCGCGGCTTGTGCGAAACCCATGGCATCGATCTGGCTCTGACGCCGGGCGTCGTCCATCGATCTCTCGGACTGGGCGTGAATCGCCCAGATCGCTATGACTCCAATCCCGACGGCTAGGCCAATGGCCACGAGGACGCAGTGCCTCCAGTTGAC
>CBFCYU010000270.1:0-1785 GCA_965602415.1 uncultured bacterium
TGATCCCGATCCCTGCGTCCTCGGACAGCGAGCTGATGATCGTCTCCAAGATTCGGAGCGACATCGGTGATGAGCAGTCGATTTCACAGAACCTGTCGACGTTCTCCGCCCACATGCGGAACATCGTGTCCCTCTTGGAGGAGGCGGACACCGAGACGATCGTCCTCCTCGACGAGCTGGGGGCGGGGACCGATCCGCAAGAAGGGGCGGCCCTCGGACTCGCCGTGATCGAGGCACTGCTGGAGAGCGAAGCGCTCGTCGCAATCTCGACGCACCTGACACCGCTGAAGTACTTCGCGATTCGCCATCCCGAGGTGAAGACGGCGTCGGTGGAGTTCGATGTGGAATCGCTCTCTCCGACATATCGGGTCATCGAGGGAATCCCCGGGCGGAGCAACGCATTCATCATCGCCCAGCAGCTGGGTCTTCCGGCCGATCGGATCGACAGAGCTCGTTCGTTCCTCTCCCAGGGGGAGATCCGAGCCGACGACATTCTCGACGAGTTGGAGCGAGAGCGGCAGGCGATGCACCGCCATCGCGAAGCGGCGGAGTGCGATCGTACTGAGGCCAAGCGGATGCGTGAGGTGTACGACCGGAAGCTCGCCGAGTTCGAGCGGGAGAAACAGGGCGCCCTGTCCGAGCGATTCACGGGGTTCGATCGATTCCTGCGCGGCGGACAGCGGCAGCTGGAGGAGATCCTCGCTGCGGCGAACGCCGGAGCGACGACCGACGAGACGCGAGAAGGGCTCCGCGATGTGGCGGCATTGCGCGAGGAATCCGCCGAGCAGCAGGCGGCCGCTCAGCGGCTCGTCCGCGGGGAGACGCTCCCTCCCGAATCGATCGAAACCGGCGCGCTCGTCTACGTGCGAAGCGTTGCGGCTAACGGCCGGATCGTCCAGGTCAGCACACACGGCCGGATCACCGTCGACCTCGACGGAGTTCGCGTGACGACCGGGCCGGAGGATCTTGCACCGCCTCAGGGCGGGGAGTTGGGGACCGCTCCGCCGCCGAGGAAGAGGTCCCGCGTCAGGCGGCCCCGCCCGGGTCGGGTTCCGCTGCAGCTCAACGTCCGCGGGATGACCGTCAGCGAGGCTTTGCGGGAGATCGATGGGTACCTGGACCAGCTCCTGCGCGCCGACGTCCGCCGCGCGAGCATCCTTCACGGGAAGGGGACAGGCGCTCTGCGCGATGCGATCGGCGCGTACCTGGGCTCGTGCAGCTTTGTCGCGTCCTACGGGTTCGCGCCGCCGAATCTGGGCGGAGACGGAGTGACCGAATTCGAGCTCGCTGGGGAGGAAAGTGGGAATTGAAAGGGTCTTTCCGTTCCGCTAAGATGTGCCGCCAGAGACTCGACGGATCGAGAGAGGTTCCGAGGGCGAAGATCACCGAGGTGGAGATCCGTCCCATGCGGAACGAGGGAAACCTGAAAGCGTTCCGCCTCGAGATGGAAGACACGGTCCTCGAGAAATATCGAGAAGCTGTCCGGGAGATGAGTCGGGTTCTGACCGCCGATATTCCGATTGAGGATGCAACGTTCTAGGGCGTAGCCAAGCGGCAAGGCAGCGGCCTTTGGAGCCGTGATCGGAGGTTCGAATCCTCCCGCCCTAACAAGTAGCGTAGACTCTGTTCCTGTATGGATTATCTCGTTCTGATCGTCTGTCTTCCTGACCCCAAAAAGCTCATTTCTCCAATCTCATTACTGGGGATCCGTGATCCTCTTGACCCGCTGCCGTGATGGTCGTTACTATTGCGATTGGAGTTGTAGGGATCATGAAGAAGGTACTG
>CBFCYU010000271.1:0-1750 GCA_965602415.1 uncultured bacterium
GTGCTCCCTCTTCTGCTCGGTGTCGGCATCGATGACGCGATTCACATGCTTCATCGATACGATGGGGAACGCCGCGGCGGCTCTACGGGAGAGGTGGCCATAGACACCGCCGTGACGCGGACGGGCCGGGCACTCCTGCTGACCACGTTGACAACCGTGGTCGGGTTCTCCTCCTTGCTCGTGTCGCGAAGCCCGACCATTCAGCACTTCGGACTCCTCGCAGGTTTCGCGATGCTGACCAGCTTCATCGTAACGATGGCGGTGATCCCCGCATCGAAGCACTTGCTGCGTGAGCCGGCCGAGGATGCCGGCGGCCTTCCGCGGGACGAGACGCGCCTGGGCCGTATCCTACGGCGCTACGTGGAGGCATTGAGTCGTTCCCGAGCGGTGCCGATCGTGATCGGACTAGCGGCGGTGATCGGCGTTGGAGCCTTCGTGATCGGCTATGACATTGAGCTGTATTCGTTCGACCTGCGCCGGATGCTCCCGCCCGACTATCCGATCGTTCGCCTGTACAACGACATCAATGAGGAGTTCCGTGTTTACGACGAGGTCAACATTCTCGTCAAGGGGGAGATCGCCCGCCTCGACGTCATAAGAGCGATGATCGAAACAGCGCCGACAGCGCTGTCCGCCTCGCCCTTCGTTCGCCGAGTGACGTCGATCGCTCACGTCCTCGACGACGCGCGCAGAGCCAACCCGACACTGGACGAGCAGTTCATGGGGAGATTCCTCGAGGTCGGAGCGGATGAGGCGTACCAGGGCCTTCTCAATGACGTGCTCGCTCGGCCGGACCTTCAGATCCGCGCTGAGGGCTACGTGAGCCGTGACGAGCAGGGAGACTACACAGCGGCAGTGATCCGAGCTGACGTCTTGCGCTATCACGACCACGAGCGAGCAGCGAGTGTGGCCGCGGACGTAACCGCTCGTGCCGAGCCGCTTGTTGCGGAACTGGAGCGCCTCGGCCTGCAGGTCGTCGTGACCGGCTCGCCCTACCTCACCGATATCAGCCTCAGATCTCTTCGGGAGGGGTTCTTCACGTCCATGGGCGTCGCGTTTGTTCTTTGCTTCCTGGTGATCGCCCTCCTCTTCCGATCCGTCCGATGGGGTGCGATCAGCGTGGTACCGATGGCGTTGGTCATGGGATTGGAGCTGGCGACGATCAAGATCTTGGGCATCCGGATCAGCGCCTCCACGGCCATGGTTGCCGCCATCGCAATCGGCGTCGGCGTGGACTACGCGATCCACCTCGTGGAGCGATTCAGAGAGGAGCGAGATCTCGGAATGGCCACCTCTCGGACAGGAGAAGCCCTGTTTAGCGGATGCGCCACGACGATCGCCGCGTTCTTCGCCCTGATCCTGGGGCAGATTCTCTGGAATCGTGACTTCGGGTTGCTTGCCGGAACAGCGGTTCTGTATGCGTTCGCCGTGACGGTTCTTATCCTCCCCGCGTTGCTCAATCTGGCCGTCAAGCCGCATGATCGAAGGAGTGATTCCCAATGAAGCGTCGTCTGACATGGCTCCTCTTGGCCGTCTTGATCGTCGGCCTCCCCGCCTTGGCGGTTGACAGTGATAGCGATGGACTCGAAGACTCGGACGAGACCCTGCTCTCCACCGATCCCTCAAACCCGGACAGCGACGGAGATGGACTCGGTGACGGAGTGGAGTACTTCGAGCTGTTCACGGATCCGCTCAGCGCGGACAGCGACGGGGACGGAGTGCCCGACGGAGACGATCCCTTCCCTCAGTC
>CBFCYU010000272.1:0-1735 GCA_965602415.1 uncultured bacterium
GCGCTTGACTGAGTGGGCCGAGTTCCGGTATTCAGTACACAGGGGGTTCCGCGGGGAGGGAACCGGATGTCGCTTAAGGACGGGAAGGTGCTCGACACCGTCATGTTGGAAACCCTTGCTGTTATCGCGGCAGCGAATGAGCGCTCCATCGTCGAGGAGCTCAATCGTGCCGTCCGAACTTATGTACTGAGTGAGCTGGCTGAGAACGAGGAGCTTCGCCTCCTCGAGCAGGCCGTCTCCGAAGAGGCGTAAACATTCACCGAGTAGCCAATCGCTCTTCGTCCGGAGCGGTAGCACGTCCATCCGCAACCTCGCAGTCTTCCGTTGCCGCCGAAACCGCGAGGCACTACACTGAGGGATCTCATCGATGAGGGGGAACCGTGAAGGACGTCGGGATCTGGGTTGTCCTTGCGCTAGTTGGTCTTGCCGTCGTGTCGGTCGTCTTCCTCGGCGGCATGGATGCGGGACCGGAGATAGCGCCGGAGTTCACCCTCCGCAGCCTCGACGGCGTCGACGTGTCGCTCGCTGAGCATCGCGGGAGCGTCGTCATCCTCGACTTCTGGGCGACGTGGTGCAAACCGTGCACAAAGACGTTCCCCGAGCTTCATGCGCTGCAGCAGGCCTATGAGGAGCAGGGAGTTGTCCTCCTCGTCGTCAGCCTCGATAAGAGCGCGCAGCGGGCTCGCGACCACCTCGTCGAGAACGGGTTCGCGACCGACAACGTCTTGTGGGGATCGCTCGAAGAAGCGCGCGCAGTCAAAGGGCTCTACGGCGTTGGCGGCATCCCACGTACGTTCCTCATCGATCGAGCCGGATACATCCGCTACTCCGGCTATCCGACACGGCTTACCGCCGAAGTACTCGAACCCTGGTTGTAGCGCCTTTCAGGAAGCCGCACCTGCGACTTCGCCGCCCATTAGCCTGAGAATGCTGGCCTTGTTGGCTCTTGGCTGATCAGCCCCTCGCTCTTCCCTCGTAGGCGTTGAACCGGCACCCGACTGCCGACGACACACTAATTGACAGGGAGGTGGACGGCATGAGATGGACCGGACGAACGGAAGTCGATCTGGCGATCTTGTCGTATGATGAGAGGCTGATGGCAAGCACGCGTCCGGCGGGCGTTCGACACCCCCGAACTCCGTGTGTTCGGACGCAGGGTCGGAGCTGGTCAACCTCGGACGGAAGACGCTTCCTGACGATGAGGAAGGCGATTGATGTACGGGCGTAGGGAGGTGCGGTGGCTTCAGACCGCGAGCTCATCGCAGACGTGGCGAACGGGGATGAGGCGGCTTTCGGCCAGCTTTATGAACGGTTTGCGGATCGCGTCCACCGATACGCGTACACGATTCTTCGGGGAAAACACCTCGCCGAAGAGGTTGCTCAGGAGACGATGATCGCCGTGTGGAAGGGAGCATCGAAGTTCGCGGGTCGTTCGAAGGTCTCGACGTGGATCTTCGGGATCGCCAGGAACCAAGCGTACAGCCTGGTCCGCAAGGAGATCCGGACGGAGCGGGTTCCGGACGTGTCACTCGTCCAGCCCGATCCGGCCCCAGGGATCCATCGTCAGGAAAAGGTGGCACGTGCGCTGGAGCGATTGTCGGATGACCACCGTGAGGTCGTCTTTCTGACGTTCTACGAGGGGCTTTCTTACGGGGAGATCGCATCGATCCTCGACATCCCTACGGGGACCGTGAAGTCGCGGATGTTCCACGCGAAGAAGCAGCTCGGGGAGGCA
>CBFCYU010000273.1:0-1732 GCA_965602415.1 uncultured bacterium
ATCCATCATCACATAGCGTTGCCGCTGCGGCATCTTGCCACTCCCTTCAGATCCTTCTACAGTAATGATTGTTTGTGGTGGAATTGTGAAGAAGCTTCGCCCCTCATGCTGCAACCCAATTCAGCCCTTCGAAGTCCGGAGTTCCCGGGACATCGTACGGAACTCGCTATCAGCATGATGCATACGCCCTTCAACGTCGACGCCGAGGGGTAGGAGAGCCATGGCACCGCGGAGAGGGAGCCTTGATGCCCCTCCCGAACGACCTACTGTCAGCACGCGGTGAGACCTCGTGAGCCGCCTCCGCATCTCGGCAAGAGGCTGCCATCTCTGTTGGCCGGCAGCTTGAGAGAAGCTTCGCTTCTCTTGCTCTGCTGAGAGGTAGCGCTTTCGGTCTTCTGCCCTCTCTGCTTCTGGCAAGGACGGTGTGGGAAAGCCTCCCGCGATCGCAGGCGACGGGCCCACCACGTGAAGGCCCTTGCGGCTCTCGTTCCTGTCTCACAGCGTCAGCGGCTGTGTTCGTCTCGCGAGTGCGCTCCTAGCCCCCTGGCTCTTCGTAGCTGGGTTGCGACGGCTCGGTTACCTCGTAGTCTCGCTCCCAGCCTTCGTGCTGCAGCGTGATTGTCTCCATGGCCGTCCTGCAGAAGTCGGCGTTGAGAGAACTCACGGCCTCGTACTTCGAGGGCCAGCATCGGTAGACCTTCCACGCCATCACCAACTGCCCCGCTTCGTTGTACAGCTCGATGATGATGTCCTTGCGGAAGTCCGCCAGGGAGACTTCGCTGCCCAGCCCTGAGCCGAAGTTCCAGACCTTGTTCGCCCACTCCTCGAACGCTGCGTCGTGTGTTCGCCCTCTCTTCAGGATGATCGGGTCGTAGTTTGTGAGCCCTGGCGATCGTCGATCGATGCTGGGGTCACTGCCTTCGCGATGGATGACGATCTCCGTTCTGCGCACGAGGCCGCTCACCGAGCTGATGCCGGCGATGTACCGGCCATCCCACTTGACGCGGAACTTGCATTGATTGTAGGGATCGAAACGCTCTGGATTGACCGAGAACGGTGCCGAATCGACGACGAGGCTCGACGTTGCCGCGAGGCAGCAGATGGCAACCACCGCGAGAATGGCGATTCTCCTGACCTTCATAGAAACCTCCTTCGAACACCCGCTGTGAAGCGAGTCGTCCGGAAGCATCATAGGCTGGACGCAGGCAGCAGCAAAAAAGAGGCAGGTGGAAGGCGCCTGTGGATTCAGTGAGCATGGACATTGCTCCCGGCACTGGCCTGCCAAGGAGGCGGTGGACTAGACTCCGGCGCGAAGCTGGCCGCCTGCCGGAGGCCCGCGGTCGAGGGGCGCAGGCGGGATGTCTTGTGGCGCCGGTCAGTGGCTCAGGGAAACCTCGGGGACATCGCACAGACCCGTGTCCCTGAACTCCGGGGGCATCGCATGAATCCCCGAACATGTGCAGACGGGCGCGACAAGCGGCATACTGAGGCAAAGCCAACATCACGAAGGAGTTCAGCCAATGCCTCAATTGCCCGCAGCTGTGAGAGATGCATGGGAGAAGCGGAGCGGTCCGGCCATCTTCGCGACGGCGAATGACGGGTCGATGCCCAACGCCATCTATGTGACGTGCGTTGCCCTCTACGATGACAGCACCGTCCTGATCGCCGACAACTACTTCGACAAGACCCGTCGGAACATCCTTGCTGGCAGCCAGGGCTCGCTTCTGTTCAT
>CBFCYU010000274.1:0-1686 GCA_965602415.1 uncultured bacterium
AAGATCTGGAACATGGCTCGGTTCGTGCTGATGCAGCTTGGTGACGAGCGACCCGAGCTGCCCGAGGCCGTCACGCGACTTGAGGACCGTTACGTCCTCTCGCGCCTCGCGAAGACCGTGGCGACAGTCCGCGAGCACCTCGACGCGTACAACTTCAACCTCGCGGCCGAGACGATCTACGAGTTTACGTGGCACGACGTCTGCGACTGGTACCTCGAAATGGCCAAGGTGCGATTGCAGAACGGCTCCAGCGATGAAGCCAAGGGCGTCCTCTACTATGTCCTGAAGGAGATCGTGCTCCTCCTCCATCCGTTCGTTCCGTTCATCACCGAGGAGATCTGGCAGGTGCTCGGCGAGGACCCGTCGTCCGTTTCCGTCGCCCCATTCCCAGAGCCGCGGGGCGGGGATCGAGACGAGGCAGCCGAGGCTGCGATCACCGCGCTTCAGGAGGCGGTGACCGGTGTCCGGGCGATCCGGTCCGATCTCAACGTGCCGCAGAACGCGAAGGTTACGGTGAAGCTGAAGTCGTCTTCCGCCCCCGTAATCAACGCGCTCCGTCCAGACGTGGAATCTCTCAAGGCACTCTCGGGAGCCGCGGTATGGGAGTTCGGATCGGATCTGACGGCGACCCCGGGCTCCGCGCGCAAGGTGCTGTCTTTCGGAGAGCTGTTCGTTCCCCTCGCCGACCTGATCGACGTCCCGGCGGAGCGCGCACGACTCGAGAAGGAACTTGGCGAGGTCAGCGTGGATCTATCGCAGGGCGACGCCAAGCTGGCCAACGAGCAGTTCCTCTCCCGCGCTCCCGCGGATGTTGTGGAGAAGGAACGCCGGAAGCGGGACGAGTTCGCACAGAAGAAGGAGCGGCTGGAGGCGAACCTCGCTTCTCTCGGGGCGTGATGGACTACGAAGCGGCCCGAGCCCTTCTCGATCGGCTCCCTCGACTGGAGGTGAAGCCGGGCCTCTCCCGGACGGAGCGTCTCCTCGACGTGCTAGGGCACCCGGAGCGCGCCTTCCCTGCGGTTCACGTGGCCGGCACCAACGGCAAGGGATCGGTCGTGGCGATGCTCGATGCCGTGCTGCGAGAGGCCGGACATCGGGTTGGGCGGTTCACGTCTCCGGAGCTGATCGACTTCCGCGACCGGATCGCGATCGACGGCGACTGGCTTCCTGAAGCGGAGTGGGTCGCCGGGATCGTACGCATGCAGGCGGCTCTCGCCGACGTCTCGGATCCTCCGACCCAGTTCGAGGCGATCACGGCACTGGCGTTTGACGCGTTCTCGCGACACGCGATCGACGTTGCGCTCGTCGAGGCGGGGCTCGGAGGACGGTTTGACGCGACGAACACCGTCCGTCCGCTCGTCTCGATCTTGTGCAACGTGTCGCTCGACCACTCTGCCGTCCTCGGAGACTCGATCGAGCAGATCGCGTGGGAGAAGGCGGGGATCGCCAAATCTGGGATCCCGCTTCTGTACGGGGACCTGCCACCGGAAGCGGAAGCCGTCCTGCTGGCCGAGTGCGAAGACGTGGGCGCCACTCCGATTTCCGCGGCCGAGGTCGACGTCGAGCGGACCCACGTCGACTGGGAGACCGCGAGGTACCGGGTCGCGCGCCCGGGATTCTCGGAGTCGATCGAGTTGGGGCTCCTGGGGGGCTATCAACGGGAGAACCTCCGACTCGTTCTCGGGG
>CBFCYU010000275.1:0-1637 GCA_965602415.1 uncultured bacterium
TGCGCGTCGCTCAAGAGATCGGGGCGGCGTTGATCGTGACCTCGACATGGAGCGGCTACACGGCGAGGCAGATTGCGCGGGAACGTCCTCAGCGGCCGATCGTGGCGTTCACGCCACAGGAGTCCACGCTCCGCCGGCTCGCCCTCGTCTGGGGCATCACTCCGGTCCTCGTACCGTCGCACGGTTCGACGGACGAGATGCTGGAGACGGTCGGGCGACTCCTCCGCGAACGCGGTGAAGCGAAACCGGGCGACACGGTCGTCGTCACCGGCGGCATTCCGACTTGGAGCGAGGGGAAGACCAACTTCATCAAGGTTCATCGAATCGCCTAGGCGGCGCTGCCCGCCCGGACCCAACCGAAGACCTCGTAGAGGATCTTGATCGTGGCGAACGACGTGATGTCGCTGTGATCGAGCGGTGGCGAGACCTCGACGAGATCCAACGCGCGAATCGGCAGCTCACGGAACACGGGGCGGAGGAGCTCGAGGAGGTCGCGGGTGGACAGTCCGCCGGCCTCAGGGGTTCCCGTCCCTGGGGCGAAGGCCGGATCGAGGACGTCGATGTCGATCGTGATGTAGACAGCGGCTGCATCCTGCAGCCGGGCGCAGATGGACGCTGCCGTCGTCTCGATCCCGTGGGTGAACACATCGCGCGCGGTGTGGACCCCCACCTCGGAGTGGTCGGCGAGGTACGCGCGTTCGTCGCTGAGCCAGGACCGGGTTCCGACGAAGGCGAAGAGCGACGGATCGACGTTCGGCAGATCGAGGATCCGACGCGCGGTGCACGCGTGCGACCAGGTGAGTCCCTCGAACGTGTCCATCAGATCGAGGTGGGCGTCGAGGTGAAGAATCCCCAGCGGGGCTTCAACGGTTCGGGCGGCAGCCGTGACGAGCGGGATCGTCACCGAGTGATCCCCACCGAGGAAGAGGGCGAATGGATGACGGAGCACGCGCGGTGCTGCCTCGGTCACCGCAGCGGAGAACGCTTTGCACGCGGGATCGGCCTCGACGTTCCCGTAGTCGCGCACTCGCAGCGCAGCGAGCGGGTTCCCTTCCTCGGTGAACGGGGCGGTGTGCGGCGTCAGGGAGCGGATCCGATCCGGCGCCTCGGCCGATCCGCGGCGGAAGCTCGATGCCCCATCGAACGGGATCCCGAGGATCCCGATCTCGGCATCCGGGTCGTCGGAGGCGAGCCCGCTCCAAACCTGCCGATGAGGAGGATCCATGCTCGTGGTCGTCATTCCGGGTCTATTCTATCGGCCGACGGAGCCGTTCAGCAATTGACAGAAGACTAGCCATGGGCGCTCCCGTCTCTGTACGGAATCCAATAGCAGACCCCATGATCTCTGCGCAACGCCCTGCTGCCGACGATCACGGTGATCGCGATCAGCTTCGGCTGGCTGATCGGGGGGATCATCGTGATCGAGAACGTGTTTAAGTACCCGGGCCTAGGACGCTTGCTCCTGTTCGCGATCGACCGGCGCGGCTTCCCGCTGATGCAAGCGATCGCCATCGTCATCGTGATCGGTGTCGTGTTCGCCAACCTCATCGCCGACCTCCTGTACTCCGCCGTCAACCCGGTTCAGGTAGGGCGAGGAGTCACTCGCGAACGCAGGAAGCAAGATCTGCCCCAGGCAC
>CBFCYU010000276.1:0-1632 GCA_965602415.1 uncultured bacterium
GACGGCGATGGTCACGTCCGAGGGACTGGAAGGACAGGGCTTCCTCCGGCTGACCGGGATGACGCCAAGCATGCCGGAGAGCTTCCCCGGCTACTTCGGCGGCTACGTCATCGGTGAGGGGCGCACGTTCACTGACGACGACCTGTACGCCGTCGTCCTCGGACACAGCGTCGCGGTGGATCTAGGCGTGGCGGTCGGCGACGAGATCATCGTCGAGACGACGCCGTTCGATGTGATCGGAATTCTGGCCGAGCCCGAGGAGGAAGGGCGCGGGTTCACGATCGGGAACATGCGCAACTCGCTGTTCACACCGATTTCCGCGCTGGAGGAGCTCTACGAGAACCCGGGAGCAATCTCCCAGGCGCTCGTCGAGGTGACGGAAGGGACCGATCTCGAGCAGGCGACACAGCTGATACAGGCGGCGTTCAGCCAGGCCGGAACGCCGGTGATGACGACCACCGCGTCTGAGATGAGCGAGCAGATCAGTGGGGTTCTCAGCAGCATCAACCTGACCCTGTCAGCGATCGCCGGAATCTCGCTCCTTGTCGGCGCGATCGGCGTGATGAACACGATGTACATGTCGGTTCTCGAGCGGACGCGGGAGATCGGGATCATGAAGGCGATCGGCGCCAAGGACAAGCACGTCCTCGGTCTCTTCCTGATCGAATCGAGCCTGCTCGGGATCGTCGGTGGATCGCTGGGCATTCTCGTCGGTGTCGGGATCAGCGGCCTCGCCGGTCAGTTCATCTCGGGATCGTTCAACCTGGGGATGATGACGCGGATGATGGGTATGGATCTCCGGCCGGCGTTCAGTACGTGGCTGATCCTGGCGGCACTCGGGCTGTCGCTCGGGCTTGGTGCACTTGCGGGGGCGCTCCCGGCATGGCGCGGCGCGAAGTTCCCGCCGGTCAAAGCGTTGCGATACGAGTAGGGAGGGGCGATGGATCGGGGGCTCTCACGCGCGGGCAGGCTGGGCGGCTTGCTGGTTCCGCTGCTTCTCGTTGGCTGGGCGGCGCTCGGAGCGGGCTTTATCGATTGGGAAGCCGAACTCGTTGCGTCGCTCTCCGGCCCGACGTTCGGGATTGGTGACTCGTCGACGGTCTTCAGCGGCGGCTACTATTGGGGCGACGTCGAGGGCATCTCGCAAGGCGGGATGTCTTACGGCTCAGTCGGTACGTTCGGGGAGAACGGATCCGGGATCGAAGGGACGATTCGTCTCCCCCTGCCGGCCACGACCAAGGGCACGGTGGACGTCACCGTCTACCACAAGACCGACCTGGTGATCGATTGGCCGGTCGGTACGTGGGGGATCTTGACAAGCGCGATGTTCTCGCTGGAAACATCTGAGTTGTCGCGGTTCTCGACCACGGCAAACGTGACCGCCTACGGCACGTCGACGACGGCCACGTTCAGCCTCGTTCCGATGGGAGGAGCCTACGCGACCGGTCTGACGCTCGAGCTGTCCGGAACGACACTCTCTGGAATGGGGCTCTCACTCACCGCTTCGTTCGGCGGCCCGCCGGGGCTGCCTCCTGCGCAACCGTGTACCTTCGACTTTCGAGGATTCGCGGTCGGGCTGGAGGGTTTCCCGTGGGGCTGCGTCCACACCGACATCGATCTGACCTTCGGACA
>CBFCYU010000277.1:0-1611 GCA_965602415.1 uncultured bacterium
CACCCGAACAACCTATTGCTGCCTGGACAGCGGAGAGATGACTCCGACTCACCGGACAAGCGGCTGCGAAGAATCACTACACAGGAGGTGCACCGAGGTTATCTCCCTTGACAAACAGCGCGCTTTCAGAGATGTCCCCGGAACTTCTCGCCTGAGAATGTTCGGGTCTGGCGGTGCCACAGCAAGTAGCGGCCTCATCTGTCCGACGAACTCGTCGCTGCCGAGCAGACTTCCTGCCCGGAGATCCGCCCAGACGTCGCAAGCTACTCGAAGCGGCCAAGAAGAAGCGACCACAGTGCTTCTTCCGAGCAACTGCGCAACGCGCAGTTGCCGGAGTAGCCCTATGTCACCCCGGAACTCCATACCCCCGTACTGAGGGAGTTTCGTACCGTGTCCCCGGTCTAGTGGCGACGATCGGGAAGCAGGTCGTCTGGGGCACATCAGACCTCATGCACTGCTCGACTCCCTTGGGCGTGATCAGATCCGCCTCCGTCAACTCGCGGCAATTGAAGATCTCCTTCTCGGCCTCGAAGCGGCGACGAAACTCCGCCGTCACCGACAGTGTGCGGAGCCTTTTCCCGGCGCCTCGTCGCGATCCGCATCACGAGACGCTACACTGGGACGCGCGACGACCAGCATTGCCTTGGAGGTGGGCAGACGTGATCCGAAGACGCGGGGTGGGAGCAAGCGTGTCGCTGGCTCTCATAGGTTGCATCACCCTGGCCGTGTGTGCCAACGCTCCGCTTCCTGGCCAAGAGCGTATTCGGGCGACAGACTGCACGGTCATAATCTGGGTCCCGCCCGGAACGTTCGTCATGGGTAGTACAGATGCCCAGCTCGACGCAGCTCTGGGGCTGTGCTCCGACTACAGGGGGCATTGCTCTCGTCAGTGGATGACGCGGGAGCAGCCCGCTCACACGGTGCTTGTCGACGGGTTCTGGATCGATCGCACGGAGGTGACGAACGCGCAATATGCCGCGTTCTTGAATGAGAACGGCAACCAGATAGAAGGAGGAAGGCGCTGGCTTGACGTGACGTCAAACGACCGTCTGATTGAGGAGGTGGATGGCCGGTTCCGGCCGAGGCTTGGGTATCAGGATCACCCGGTCGTCGAGGTCACGTGGTACGGAGCGGCGGCATACGCTGACTGGGTCGGGGGGCGCCTGCCGACTGAGGCCGAGTGGGAGTACGCCGCACGCGGGCCGACCAGTGCCGTGTTCCCCTGGGGCGAGGAGTTCGATGGCAACCGGCTCAGCTTCTGCGAAATGAACTGCACCTTCGGCACGCGAGACGAGCAGTTCGATGACGGGTACGTACGTACGGCGCCCGTGGGTGCGTTCCCAGAGGGCGCAAGCTGGGTCGGAGCCTTCGACATGGCCGGCAACGTCTGGGAGTGGTGCGCTGATTGGTTTGGGGAGTCCTACTTCGACGAATCGCCTTCCGAGAATCCGACAGGACCCGAGACCGGGCAGAAGCGTGTCTCTCGGGGCGGAGCATGGGGCGGGGATCCGTACGACGTTCGCAGTGCACGGCGTGGAGATCTCTGGCCATACGGGTCGTACCCCGGCCAAGGCTTTCGGTGCGTGATGGATCTCCTGCCGATCGATGAGG
>CBFCYU010000278.1:0-1601 GCA_965602415.1 uncultured bacterium
AGGGAGATCGGCGATCAATGGGGCGAGGCGCTGAATCTTGCGACGCAGGCGCGCTTCGCGGAGATGCAGGGGAAGTGGGATTTGGCTAAGGTCCGATACCACCAGAGCCAGAGGTTGTCGGCTCGGATCGCTGAAGACCTGCACATGGCAATCGATGCGCAGCTCTCGCGGGCGCGGATCGCGGGACGTCTGGGCGAATACGAAGAAGGAGAAGGACTCGCCGAAGAAGGATTACGGCTCGCCAAGCAGGTGAGCAGCCGGCTGCTCGTCGCGCGGGCGCTGGTGACGCTGGGACGCCTTGCGTGGCTGAGGGGGGATCTCGTACCGGCGAGGGAAAGGCTCGATGAGGCATTCTCGCTTCTCGAGGGGACTCCTTGGCGCATGGAAGCGGCGCATTCCGCGACACTGCTCAGCGAGTTGGCAGAGGCAGCTGACGACGAAGGAGAGGCGAGAAGATGGAGCCAGGAGGCACGGATGCTCGATCCGGAGGGGAGGAGGGATCGATGGGCGGAGTGACGCTCGTTGTGATGGCGGCGGGGGTTGGGAGCCGGTACGGCGGCCTCAAGCAGATCGAGCCGATCGGCCCGAACGGGGAATGGATCCTCGACTACTCGGTCTTCGACGCGGTTCGTGCCGGGTTCGAGAGAGTGATTTTCGTCGTTCGCGAGGAGATCGAGGCTGAGTTCCGCGAGCGGTTCGACCGGATCCTCGGCGACGTATGCCGAGTCGATTACGTTGTCCAGTCGTTGGCTGATCTGCCGGCCGGCTTTTCGCTGCCGGCTGATCGGACCAAGCCGTGGGGGACGGGGCACGCGGTGTGGAGCTGCAGAGGCGCGATCGACGGTCCGTTCGGCGTGATCAACGCCGATGACTTCTACGGAAGTGGGGCATTCGATCTCCTGTTCGGATTCCTGTCGAAAGAAGACTACGCCAAGGCGGAGTATGCCCTGATCGGGTACGAGCTTTCTAAGACGTTGACGAAGCACGGCCCGGTCACTCGAGGCATCTGCAGCGTCGACGATGCTGGGTACCTGCTCGAGATCGTCGAACGCCACCGTGTGGCAGAGCGCGACGGCGTCGCCGCCTACTCCGAAGGCGGCGAGACCTGGATCCAGCTTTCTTGGGAGGCGACCGTGTCGATGAACGCGTGGGGGTTCGGCGAGGCATTGATCGAGGATCTCTCGCGGCAGTTCCCGAAGTTTCTCGCAGACCACGCCGGCGATCTCATCGCAGCGGAGTTCCTTCTGCCCGAGGCCGTCGGGAGCTTGGTCGCTGATGGACGTGTGCGCGTGCGGGTGTTGGCGACTGACGAATCGTGGTTCGGCGTCACGTTTCGTGAGGACGTCCTGAAGGTGCGAGAACAGGTCGCGTGGCTCATCGAGGCGGGCCGGTACCCCGTGAACCTATGGAGCGCCTAGTTGCGGGATCGTCCCCGGGAGCCGTCGCCGAGCGTTTCTCGCTTGACGGACCTGTTGTGTCAATTGCGACGCTCGGCGACGGTCACATCAATGCGACGTACGAGGTCGTCACGAATCCGGGAGGTACCCCCGGGCGCCGGTACGTCCTTCAGCGGATCAACCGGGCGGTCTTCCGAGACCCGG
>CBFCYU010000279.1:0-1535 GCA_965602415.1 uncultured bacterium
CAGCTCCGAGAGCACCTCGGAAGATCGCTTCTCGGCGACCAACGCCGCGACCGGCGGTTCGAGCGCCTCGCGCGCCTCCATCACCTCGCGGCAACCGGCTTCGCTCTCGATCAGATGGACGGCAGCGTCCTCCTCAGCCGATGACGGAAGTCGGATGACGTAGTTCCCGCTTCCCGGTCGCGATTCGATGACCGACATCGCCTGTAGCGCGCTGAGCGCCTCGCGGATCGACGGTCGGCTGACGCCCATCTGCTCGGCGAGCTCGAACTCCGACGGGAGCTTGCTCCCCAGTGGGTAGTCGCCGCGCTGGATCGCTTCGACGATCTGCTCCGCCGCAATTGCGGTCACCTTGCGCGGTCGTACCTTCTCGAACGGCATCGTCCCTCCTGACACGGGCCGTCTGGCCAAGTTGTATGATAGCTAGGCGGGTTCAAAGCCGCAATCCCTCAAACGCGGTTCTCGCCCGGTGCGCGGAACAGGAACTGCCCTCGGCCGCGTTCCGCGGAGACCTCACCCTCGGAGTAGACGACTTCGCCCCGCGAGATCGTCACGTCGACGCGTCCCGTGACCGTCCAGCCCTCGTACGGTGAGAAGTCAGTGTTCATGTGAAGACCGCCGGGACTGATCTCCCACGTCTCGTCCGGATCGAAGACGACGAGATCCGCGTCGGAGCCGACCTCGATCGCGCCCTTTCGCGGATAGAGGCCGTAGACGCGCGCTGGCCCCTCGCTCAGCAGCCGCGGGACGTCCGGAAGGTGCAGCAGCCCTTTCCCCACACCCTCGGAGTAGACGAGCGAAAGGAGGGTCTCCACGCCGGGCAATCCGTATGGGAGGTCGGTGAACGACCCCCGCCAGGCCTTCTGCGCTCGCGTGAACGGGCAATGATCGGTCGCGACGAAATCGATCTCCTGCCGGCAAAGCCCCTTCCAAAGCGCACGCTGATCGGCCTCGGTCCGCAGCGGCGGGCTGGCGGCAAACAGGTTCCCGTCCATTCGGTCGTAGCTTCCCGCCGTCAGCACGAGGTACTGCGGACACGTCTCGGCCGTCAACCGCGCGCCACGTCCTCTCGCCTCCCGGACCGCGGCAAGTCCGAGTGCCGAACTGACATGCACGACGTGGGTCGGACAGCCGGTCTCCTGGGCCAGCCGCCCGACCTGCGTAACGGCCGCTCCCTCGCACAGATCGGGTCGAGCGATCGCAAGCGTTGCCATCTCGCCGAGCTCCGCCGGCGCCAGGCTGTCGGCGATCGAGTGGATCAGCCCCTCGTCCTCGCAATGGACGACCGCGACGGCTCCAAGGTCGGCCAGGACCCCGAACGCCCGCTTCATGGCCGAGGGCGAGGTCCGCCGACCGGAGTCCTCGTAGGCGGTGTAGAACTTGAAGCTGGTCACTCCGCGGCGGACGGCCTCGGCGAACTCCTCCTCCGCGCCCGGCTCCCAGCCGATTACCTCGCCGTGCAACGCGACGTCAACGACCGCGTCGGCGACCTCCGCAAGCCGGCGCTCGATCTCCTCGGGGATCGCCGTCTCCGGCGT
>CBFCYU010000280.1:0-1505 GCA_965602415.1 uncultured bacterium
CCGTAGACGAGCCCCAGGAACACGCCGGTCGGATTCAGGGTGAAGTCGAGCACCCCGGCGCCCGGGGCGCCGATCCCCATCGACGCCATCCACGCCAGCGCGACCGGAAGGATCGCCGCCAAGCCGCCGCCAACGGCCATCTCCGAGAAGCCGTCGGAGCCGCCATGACGAATGCTGATCCGTCCGAACAGGAAGCCGATCATCCCACCGAGGGCGACGTTGAAGATCGCTTCCAATCTTGGGATCGAGACGAGTCGGAAGAAGAGGCTGCTCAGCACCGCGATGATCAGGCCCAAGGCCGCAGCCTTCAGGATCGAGCGCGTATCGAGTCGCATCGGCCCCCTTCTTCCATTGTTTGGAGTCTGCAATACGATAACCACCTCTACTGACGGGAACAACTCGGCCCGGGCGACTGGTCAAAGCGGCCTGATGCTCGCTTCCGGGCCTAGAACGCCCATCGATCCACGCTGACGCGCTCGCGCGCGTCGGCCGGGATCTGCTCGCTCCAGACCGCGTCTTCTCTCGGATAGCCGATCGCGAGGTAGCAGGGGACCTCATACTCCTCCGGGATGCCGAGCGTTGCCCGGACGTGCGCCGTCTCATCGGGCGTCGAAACGATCTTCGTCACTCCGAAGATCCCCGCGCTCGCCGCCGCGATGAGGACGTTCTCCAGGACGGCCCAGATCGACGCGAACGCGTTCAGCTGATGCAGGCTCTTCTTCTCCGCCAGCAGCGGCTCAGCCCGGCGGAAGCACGGGATCACAAGCGCGCCCGCATCGAGAATCATCGCCGCCTGCTTGGGAACTGCATCACGGTACATCGCCCGCTGACATTCGTCGGTCATTCCGGTTCCGTCGATCCAGGCCTCGAGCGCCTCCGGCGTCCAATCCTTCCGGAAGAATCCGACCAGCCGCTTCCTCTGAGAAAGATCCTCCACCGACACGAAGTGCCACTCCCTCAGATGATTGTGGCTCGGCGCCTTCAGCCCGGCGTCGAGGATCCTCAGCAACACCTCTCGCTCGATCGCGCGATCATCGAAATCGCGGATCGTCCGCCGCGCGGCGATCGCTTCGTAGACGTTCATTGTCACTCCCTCATTCCTCCTGGGACAGATCGAACCGGATCTTCGTTCCGAACTGCCAGTACTTGCCCCACTCGGGCACGAACCGTAGTACGGTGTAGTCTGGATCGCCGACGCCCTTCGGATAGAACTTCTCGCACCCGTTCTCCCAAAGGCGCTCGCGGGACGCGCGATCCCTGAGGATCTCCATCCGCCCACCAAGCGTGAGCCCACGCCATGGCTCCTCCGCCCACTGGCCGAAGTAGACGCAGGCGCGAGAATCCTTCTCGAGCTGAGCCACATGCTCGCTCGATGTGTTCGTCGAGAACCAGATCGTCTCGAGACCCTCGTGCTCGGCCTTGATCATCGCCTTGATCTGCGGGTCTCCGTCTTCCCCGAGCGTACCCACCATCGCAATCAACGATCGCTCGACCAACTCCAACGC